>JANPGL010000185.1:0-23237 GCA_031423915.1 Actinomycetes bacterium
GCGCCTAAAATTAATCAATATGAAAAATATGAATTTGTTTGGATCACTGACGGTCAAGGCTGGCATTCTGCCAAAAATAAACTGGCAGTCGGTCGACGCGCCTGCCATGAGCTCGTGGTACCAGTGGTCGCGGCCGGCCTGCATGTCGACGGGGTTCTTCCCACGCGCCACGACGACCACACCGGTGATCGTGGGCGTGGTGGCCAGGGCCTCGTCGGCCTGCGGCTTCAGCGGGAAGACCTCGCCGCGGCGGTCGCCGCCGTCGGCGGTGATGAGCACCTTGGCCTCGGCGTCGTTGATGCGGTCCGACAGCGACTGCGACGAGAAGCCGCCGAACACCACCGAGTGGGCGGCGCCGATGCGGGCGCACGCCAGCATGGCCACGGCCGCCTCGGGGATCATCGGCAGGTAGATGTTGACCCGGTCGCCTTTGGCCACGCCGAGGCCCTTGAGCACGTTGCCGAACCGCTGCACCTCGTCGAGCAGTTGGGCGTAGGTGATGGTGCGAGCATCGCCGGGCTCGCCCTCCCAGTGGATGGCCACCTTGTCGCCGCGGCCCGCGGCCACGTGGCGGTCGAGGCAGTTGTGGGCGACGTTGAGCTTGCCGCCCACGAACCACTTGGCGTACGGCAGCTCCCACTCGCAGATCGTGTCCCAGTCGTGGAACCAGTCGACCAGGTCGCCGGCCTGCTTGGCCCAGAAACCCTGGTAGTCGGCGTCGGCCGCGTCGTACATGAAGGTGCCCGCCACGAGCGTGTCCTTCTTGAAGGCATCGCTGGGTGGAAACTTGCGGTTCTCGGCCAGCAGGTCGTCGATCGCGTGGTCGTTGTTGTCCGTCACGGCAGCCCCCCGGAGCGCAGGTCGTCCCTGCGGGCGGACTCTAGCGGGGGTCGGTCGCGCGGTCAGGGCCGTCGACGGTCGATCAGCGCCGCCGCCGCCGCGATCACCGAGGCGGGCACGAACAGGTAGGCCGACCCACCACCGACGGACGCCGCCACGGCCGCGCCCGCCACGTAACCGACGAGCACGGTGCACAGCACGACGATCGTGACGCGCCGTCGGTGCTCGCCGACCTTGATGCTGCGGCGCAGGGCCAGTACCGCCTTCTCACCCAGCCGGACGACGGCGCCCGTCCCGTACGTCGTCGAAACAGCCACCTCGCCCACGCGGCGCACAGCCGCCGCCTGCGCACCCATCGCCGTGGCCCCCAGCACGATGAAGGGGTAGTCCCCCGACCGGACCAGCGACGCATCATGGTGGTGGGTCAGGACAAGGGCCAGCGCGAGGGCGGCCAGCACGATGGCCTCGAACAGGAGCAGGGTCGAGGGGTGCGGGTGCCGCTGCCGCCGGAGCTGGGCGTCGAGATGGGTGGTGGCCATGATGACGCCGGCTACGAACCCGCCGAGGGCCGCGGCCGACCCGCCGACCGCGTTCCAGTCGGTGACGCCGGTGGCGATGCCGAGGCGGATGAGGTTGCCGCTCATGTTGGCCACGAAGACCGGCGCGACGCGGAGGTAGAAGAAGGCGTCGACGAACCCGGCCGCGGCGGCCAGGACCGCGGCGAGCCGCAGGCTTCCCGACGGATGGTGGCTCGACTCTGCAGGCATGGGTGTCGGCCCCAGCGTGGCAAGCGCGGACGGCCGGGGCAAACGGCGGTGCCTCGACGACAATGGGATCCGTTTCGTGGGCACGTCCGGCCGGCTCGTAACCTGTCCCGCGACCCCTCAGCCACAGCCCGGGAGCGGACCGATGCGCAGCGCCAAGGACTTCTTCAAGCCCCTCGCCGTCGGGGCGCCCGCCCCGGTGCGGGAAACCCCGTTCCGCCCGTCGCGGATGATCCACTTCTTCCCGCCGCAGCTCGACAAGGTCGTGGCCAAGCTCCCCGAGATCGTTCCGACGGTCGACGTGCTGCTCGGCAACCTCGAGGACGCCATCCCCATGGCCGACAAGCAGGCGGCGCGCGACGGCCTCGTGAAGGTCGGCAAGACGGTCGACATGGGCACCACCCAGCTGTGGACGCGGATCAACTCGCTCGACTCCCCGTGGGCGCTCGACGACCTCACGACGCTCGTGGGCGAGATCGGCGACAAGCTCGACGTGATCATGGTCCCCAAGGTCGAAGGGCCCGAGGACATCCACTACGTCGACCGGCTGCTGGCCCAGCTCGAAGCCAAGGCCGGCCTCACCGAGCCGCTGCTCGTGCACGCCATCCTCGAGACGGCGCGCGGTGTGGCCAACGTCGAGGAGATCTGCGCGGCGTCGCCCCGCATGCAGGGCCTGTCGCTCGGCCCGGCCGACCTGGCCGCCAACCGGCGGATGAAGACCACCCGCGTCGGCGGCGGACACCCCGGCTACCTGGTGCGCCAGGACCCGAACGCCGACGACGCCAGCGCGCCCCGGGCCACGTACCAGCAGGACCTGTGGCACTACACGATCGCCCGCATGGTCGACGCCTGCGCCATGAACGGGATCCTCCCGTACTACGGCCCGTTCGGCGACATCAAGGACACGCTCGCCTGCGAGGACCAGTTCCGCAACGCCTACCTGCTCGGCTGCGTGGGCGCCTGGTCGCTCCACCCGGTGCAGATCGAGATCGCCAAGCGCGTGTTCTCGCCCGACCCCGCCGACGTGGCGCACGCCATGCGCGTCATCGAGGCCATGGGCGACGGCACGGGGGCGATCATGCTCGACGGGAAGATGGAGGACGACGCTTCGGTGAAGCAGTGCAAGGTCGTCGTCGAGCTCGCCCGCCAGCTCGCCGAACGCGACCCCGAGCTCACCGCCACCTACGGCTTCTGACCCCCGCCGTTCCGACCGACAGGACCTGTGATGACCGACGATCTCCGCCCTCGCCGTTCCGTGCTGTACATGCCGGCCGCCAACGCCCGCGCGCTCGAAAAGGCGCAGTCGATCCCGTGCGACGCCATCATCTTCGACCTCGAGGATGCGGTGGCGCCCGACGCCAAGGACCTGGCGCGCGGCCAGGCGTGCGCGGCGGCGAGCTCGGGCCAGTACGGCGGGCGCGAGCTGACGATCCGCTGCAACGGGCTCGACACCCCGTGGGGTGAGGCCGACGTCGCCGCCGCCGCGGCCGCCGCGCCCAGCGCCGTGGTGATCCCCAAGGTCGGCAACGTGGCGTACGTCGACCGCGTCGACGCCGCGCTCACCGCGGCCGGGGCGCCCGCCACCACGAGGATCTGGGCGATGATCGAGACGCCCGAGGCCATGTTCAACGTGCGCGAGATCGCCGCCCACCCGCGCGTCTCCGCGCTGGTGATGGGCACCAACGACCTGGCGAAGGAGCTGCGGGCCCAACAGGTCAAGGGCCGCGCGCCGCTGCTGGCGCACCTGGCCACGGCGCTGCTGGCCGCCCGGCTGGCCGGCAAGGTCATCCTCGACGGCGTCTACAACGACGTGCGCGACGCCGAGGGCTTCGAGGTCGAGGCCCGCCAGGGCTTCGAGCTGGGCTTCGACGGCAAGACGCTCGTGCACCCCGGGCAGGTCGAGCCGACGAACGCCATCTGGGCGCCGTCGGAGGCCGACATCGACCTGGCCCGCCGCACCATCGAGGCGTTCGAGGCCGCCGAGGCCGAGGGCCGCGGCGTGGTCACGGTCGACGGGAAGATGATCGAGAACCTGCACGTCGACAACGCCCGGCGCACGCTGGCCGTCGCCAACGCCATCGCCGCGCTGGGTTGACCCGACGCGGCGTCAGCCGTCGCACAGCCGCGCCAGGGCCGCCATCGAGCGGTGGTCGGCGCGGTTCCAGGCGAGGCCGTGACCGTCGTCGTGGTGGCGTGAGCCCGGCGCGCACAGCGCCTGGCGCAGCGGACCGGCGACGACGGGCGACGCCGTCTGCGTGGCATGGACGAGCGCCGGCACCGCGTCGTCCGACAGCGACACCAGGTACCGCGCGTCGAAGCGACCCGTGCGTTCGGCGAACGCCACGTTGTGGCGCACCACCACGGCCTCGGGGTTCAGCGCGTTCATGACGAGCAGGCCGGCGACCGCCGACGCCGTCACCGCCGGGACCAGCCACGGCCGCGACCCGAGCCGAGCGCACGCTGCGCCGGCCAGCACGAACACGACCCCGAGCCAGCCGGCGAACACCGTGCAGTAGAGCCGCAGCATCGTGAGCCCGTAGGCCGCCTCGTACAACCGGAGCCGCTGCACAGCGACGACCACCAGGACGAGCGAGAGCAGCACGACGGTGAGCGCGCCGGCGCGCAGCAGCCGGCGCTGGCGGCCCTCGGCGGCGATCGACGAGCGGCGCGCCGCGAGCACGAACCACAGCGCCAGCGCCGCCGCCGCCAGCAGCTGGAAGAAGCCCCGCCTGGCGTGCTCCGCATAGGTCAGCCCCGTGCGCGACCGCACGTACCCGTCACCCGCCGCGGACGCCACCACCTGCGCGGCCGCGAAGGCCGTCTCCACGACGGCCGCGCCGATCACGAGGACGGTCGTCTCGACGCGACGGGCCGCCGACGGCACCCGGCGCGTCGGCGGGGTCGCCACCGTCGAGGCCGCCCGGTGCAGACCGAGGAACACCACGAGGCCGCCGACGACCACGGTCACGTGGGCCAAAGCGGTGCCGGCGTCGACCGGCAGGCGCAGCCACGACGCCAGCAGCGCGTCACCCCACACGAGCAGCCCACCGAGCAGGGCGACCAGCGGCAGGGCACGCAGCGCGGCCAGCACCTGGCTCCGGGGGACCCGCACGCCCGTGGGCCGGGCGGCGCGCACGTGTGCCCACGCCCAGACGGGGCCGGTGGCGCTGCGCGCGACGGTCGCGGCGAGGCGGCGGACGAGCTCGAGCATCCCGTCGGCTGCGGGGCCACCGCGGCCCCAGGCCGTCGCGGTGAGCACGCAGGCCCCGGCGACGACGACGTCGAGCGGCAGCAACCAGTGGCTGTCCCGGAGCGCCAGCCAGGGCGTCAGCGCCACGGCGGCCGCGACGCACGCCAGCGCCCGCCTGTCCCGCATCCGGGTGCCGGCGGCGAGGAGCACCGGCCCGGCCGCGCCGGCGAGCGCGCCCGCCGCGGTACCGAGGCCGTGCCGCGCCGCCACGTCGGCGAGCAGCCCCGCCACGAGTGCGACGAGGAGCCCACGTCGGGCGGCCCGACGCGGGAGGGACGGCCACACGAACGGCCGCGGGGCGGTCGGCGGGGGCTGCCGGGGCGCGACAGGAGCAGGGGGTGGCAGGGACACGCGGCCTCCAGGGGTCGGGGCGGGGAGCGGGACGGTCGCCGTCAGGGCGAGGGGAGCTCGACGACCATGCGGCAGCCGTGCGGTTCGAGCCGTTCGGCCCGAATGCTGCCGCCGTGCAGGTCGACGATCCAGCGGGAGATGGCCAGGCCGAGTCCCGATCCGGCGGCGTTGCGCGCCCGGTCGGCCCGGTAGAAGCGCTCGAAGATGCGCCCCTCCTCGCCGGCGGGGATGCCGGGCCCGTCGTCGACGACGGCGAGACGGGCACCGGTCGGCGTGGCCGCCACCTCCACCTGCACGTGGGCGCTGTAGCGGGCGGCGTTCGTCAGCAGGTTCGTCAGCACCTGGGCGAGGCGGTCGGGGTCGGCGTGCACCTTCGTGTCGTCCCGATCGGCCACGACCTCGACGGTGAGCCCGGGCAGGGCCGTGCGCACGTCGCCGACGACCGTGTGCACCAGATCGACGAGCGCGACCGGTCCGACGTGCAACGTGGCCACGCCGGCTTCGAGCCGCGACAGGTCGAGCAGGTCGTGCACGAGACGGGCCAGGCGCTCGACCTGTGCGTGCATGGCCACGAGCGTGGCCGGCGTGCACGGCACGACGCCGTCGATCAGGTTCTCGAGCGTGGCCTGGAGCCCGGTGATGGGCGTACGCAGCTCGTGCGAGGCGTTGGCCACCAGGTCCCGGCGCTGGCGGTCGACCTCGGCCAGCTCGGCAGCCATGGCGTTGAACGCCACGGCCAACCGGCCCACCTCGTCGGCCGCGTCGCTGCGCACCCGTACCGCGTAGTCCCCGCGGGCCATGCGCGTGGTGGCCTTCTCCATCTCGCGCAACGGTGACGTGAGCCCGTGGGCCAGCACCTCGACGAGCACGAGCGAGATGGCACACGCCACGACCGGCTGCAGCCACGTGGGCCAACCGAGGCGCACGCCGACCTGGCTGACGGCGGCGGCGGTGGCCGTGGCGATCACGATCAGGAGCGCGATCTTCAGCTTGATGGCACGCACGGCGCGCAACGGCTGCGGACGTCTCACGACGGCGCCTCCTCCAGCGCGTAGCCGACGCCGTGCACCGTGCGTATGGCGTCGTCGCCGAGCTTGCGGCGCAGGGCCCGCACGTGGGAGTCGACGGTGCGCACGGCCCCGTCACCCCAGCCCCACACGTCGGCCAGCAGCTGCTGGCGCGTGCGGACCACGCCGGGACGCTCGGCCAGGGCCGCCAGCAGTTCGAACTCGGTGGCGGTGAGCATCGCCTCGACACCGCCGACGAACACGCGCCGCCGATCGCGGTCGATGGTCACGCGCGTCCCGGTCGCCGCGTCGATCCGCTCGTTCGGCCCGACGGCGTCGGCGCGCCGGAGCAGGGCGTGGACGCGGGCGACGAGCACGCGCATGCTGAACGGCTTCGTCAGGTAGTCGTCGGCGCCGACCGCCAGGCCGGTCAGCTGATCGGCCTCGTCATCGCGGGCCGTGAGCATGAGCACGGGCACGGGTCGGGCCCGCTGGATGCGACGGCACACCTCGAGTCCGTCGAGACCGGGCAGCCCCAGGTCGAGGACGACGAGATCCGGCACGGTTGCCGTCACCACCTCGACCGCGGCGACGCCGTCGGCCACCGCGTCGACGGTGAAACCCTCGCTGCGAAGTCGCTCGACGAGCGCGGTGGCGATGGTTTCGTCGTCCTCGATGACCGTGATCCGCCGCCCCATGGTCGAAGGGTACGACGACGGTCGTGCGGATGTCCCGCGTGGGATGTGGAGATCTCGTGCAGACCGAATCGCCCGAACCGGCGTCCACATGCGCAAAGATGGGCGTCATGATCGATCGGGGATTGAAGGCGTTCGCCGCCGAGCTCATCGGCACCATGGTGCTGGTGATGGCGGGGCCGGGCAGTGCGGTGCTGGCGGGCGGCCGGATCGGCGCGGCCGGGGTGGCGGCCAGCTTCGGACTGGTTCTGATGGTGCTGGCCTTCGCCCTGGGGCCGATCTCGGGTTGCCACGTCAATCCAGCGGTCACCGCAGGCATGTGGCTGTCCCGCCGCATCAAGGGCGACGACGCCATCGCCTACGTCATCGCCCAGCTGTGCGGCGCGTTCCTCGGCGGCCTGGTGATCTGGCTCATCGCCAAGAGCCACGTGGGCTTCGATGCCACGAACAACTTCGCCGCCAACGGCTGGGGGCGCTTCAGCCCCGGCGGCTACCGCATCGCCGGCGCCATCGTCGTCGAGATCGTCTTCACGGCGGTGCTGGTGTTCGTGGCGCTGGCCACGGGACATCGTGCCTTCCCGAAGGCGCTGGGCCCCGTGGCGCTCGGTGGTGCGCTCACGCTCATCCACCTCGTCTCGATCCCTGTCGACAACACCAGCGTGAACCCGGCCCGCAGCTTCGGCGCCGCCGTCTTCGCCGGATCCGATGCGCTCCGTCAGCTGTGGGTGTTCCTCGTCTTCCCGCTGGTGGGCGCCGTGGTCGGTCTGCTGGCGTGGCTGGCGGTCGACGACTCCAAGCTCGAGGACACGCTGCTCGGCCAGAGCGAGGTGTTGGTCGAGGCGCGCGACCGCGCCACGACCGTCGTCCACAAGGCGGCGGACGTCGCCGGCGACACGCTCGACTGAGAGTGCCGTCGGCGGTCGGCGGTCAGTAGCGGAACGAGCCGACCAGCCCGTTCAGCTTGGCGGCGAAGCCTCCGAGGTGCTCCGAGGCGTCGAGGCTGGCCTTGGCGCTGTCGGCGGTCGCCTCCGAGACCTCGGCGACGGCCGAGACCACCTTGGCGACCTCCGCGCTGCCCCGGGCGGCATTGCCGATGGCCATCGTCATCACCTGCGTGGTGGCCGACTGCTCCTCGACCGCGGAGGCCACGGTGGTGTTGAACTCGTTGATCTCGCTGATGACGTCCTGGATGCGGGCCACGCCGGCGGCGACGGCCTGGTTGCTGTGCTGCAGCGCCTGGATGCGGGACGTGATCTCGGAGGTCGCCTTCGAGGTCTCGTGAGCCAGTTCCTTCACCTCGTTGGCCACGACGGCGAAGCCCTTCCCGGCCTCCCCCGCTCGTGCGGCCTCGATCGTGGCGTTGAGGGCCAGCAGGTTCGTCTGTTCGGCGATCCCGGTGATGAGGCGGACGATGCCACCGATCTCGGCGCTGGCCGCCTCGAGCTCCAGGATGCTCTGGGTGGCCTCGCCGGCCACCCGAAGGGAATCCTCGGCCACGCCGGCGGCACGGCTGGCGGAGTTGGCGATCTCGTTGATGGCGGCAGTCATCTCCTCGGCGCCCGTGGCCGCCGTCTGCACGCCGGCGTTCACCTGGCTCGTCGCCTCGACGGCGGCGGCGGCCTTGGTGGCGGCGTCGGCGGCGCCGGCCGTGAGGTTGCCGCTCACCAGTGAGAGCTCGGATGCGGCGAGCGTGAGGGCCTTGGCGGTGTCGACCAGCTCGGTCATCGTCTCGCGAATGGCCACCATGGCCAGGTCGAGCCCGTTGGCCATCCTGCCGAACTCGTCCTTGCGGTTCAGCTTGGCGGTGCGGGTCAGGTCACGGGCGGCGAGCCCGTCGGTCACATGGGACACCCTGCGCAGCGGGTCGACGATCGAACGGGTGACGAGTCGGGCCACCGCGGCGAGGAGGAGCACGCAGACGAACCCGATGATGCCGATGATGCGCAGGGCGCTGCCGTGCTGGTCGTCGACGGCCTTCACCGCCGCCTGGACCCGCCCGTCGAGCGCCTCGGCCACCTTCGGCAGCTCCTGCTCGACCGTGGAGAACTCGGTCATGAACGCGTCATAGGCGGGCGGCGTGTCGGCGTGGGTGAGCGAGTAGGTGACGGAGTCGTTGGCGAGCTTGAGGTACTGGGCCACCGCCGGCGCTGCGGCGTCGGCTGCCGCCTTCACGTCGGGCGCCATGGCGTCGTCCTGGAACATGGCCACGCCGTCGGCCAGGACCTTGCTGTGCTCGATCAGGTCGAGGCGGGCGGTCTCGGCGTCGCCCCCGCCCTTGGCCAGCACGGCGCGCAGCACGTCGCCGCGGATGGCGTCGTGCGCCATGTCGGCGTACAGCGTCTCGGTGCTGAGCGCGTTGAGCTTCTTCATGTCACGGACCCGGTCACCGGCGACGCTCAGCTGCTCCACGCCGGTGAACGCCACCACGAGCAGGCCCGCCAGCCCGATGGCCGCCAGGCTCAACAACTTGAACACCACGGGTCGGTCACCCAACCAGCGCGACAGGATGCTGCCATCGGTCGTCGTCCGCTTCTCGTCCGCCATGACGTAGATCCTCCGGGTCGTGCGCCGCAGTGACGGCACGCTGCGGAGTTCCTCGGCGCATTCGGCGCGACACTTGAGACCCGAACGCCCGAACCCCCTTGACAGGGCCGCCATCACGCCCGCAGCCGCCCCTCGGCCACCAGCTCCACGGCGTGGCGGACCGTGCGATGGAAGGCGTCGGCGGCCATGACCAGGTGCTCCTCGGGGGTGTCCTCCTCCTTGGTGTGGGAGAGGCCGTCGATCGAGGACGAGAAGATCATGACGGTCGGGACTTTGCGGGCCATCTCCGACGCGTCGTGCAGCGCGCCGCTCGGCAACTCGAAGTCGTGACCCTCCACCTCGGCGACAGCGGTGCGAGCGGCGGCGAGCAGCCGGGGGTCGAACGGCATGGGCGGGATGCGGAAGACCGGCGACCAGGACACCTCGCAGCCCTCGGCCGCGGCCGCCTCGGCAGCCGCGGCGCGGGCGGCGGCGTACATCGCCGCCAGCGTGTCGGCATCGATGTGGCGCATGTCCATGGTGATGCGGGTCTCGCCCGCCACCGCGGTCACGACCCCCGGCCAGCACTGGGCGAACCCGACCGTGGCCACGCCGTCGTGGTGGCGGGCGATGTCGGCCAGCGCCAGGGCGAAGCGACCGGCGGCCCGGAACGAGTCGCGTCGCATCGACATGGGCATCGTGCCGGCGTGGGCCGCCTGGCCCGTGAACGTCAGCGATTCGCGCTCGATGCCGACCGTGCCCGTCACGGTGGCGATCCCCAGTCCGCGCTGCTCCAGCACCGGGCCTTGCTCGATGTGGACCTCGAGGTAGGCATGCACGTCGGCCAGGCGCGACTGGCTGGCCTCGATGCCATCGAGGCGCACCCCGTGCTCGGCTACCACGTCCTCCAGCCGCAAGCCCTGCTTGTCCGTCAGCGTGCGGGCGGCGGCCACGTCGAGCGTGCCGACGATGGCAGCCGATCCGAACAGGCTCCGACCGAACCGGGCGCCCTCCTCGTCGGCCCAGTCGACGAGCGCGATCGTGCACGGCGGGGTGCCGGCGGCGGCGTAGGTCCGCAGCACTTCGAGTCCGGCCATCACGCCGAAGCACCCGTCGAGCCAGCCGCCTTTCGGCACGGAGTCGAGGTGGGAGCCCACGATCACGGTCTCGGGCCGCTCACCGCGCAGGTAGGCCCACAGGTTGCCGGCCTCGTCCTGGTCCACCTCGACGGGCAGGGTGGCCAGCTCCTCGCGGAGCAGGGCGCGCGCCTCGAGCCACTCGGGGGTCCAGCACAGCCGCCGTGACCCGTCCGGGCCACCGGTGCGCTCGGCCAGATGGCGCAGATCGGCGACGACGCGCCGGGGATCGAAGGTCGTGGAGACGTCGGTCATGGGCTCGATTCTCCCAGCCGTGCACCCCGCTCGCCGCCGCGGAACGGCGGCGTGCGTCGGCCCCTGGTCAGCCCTGTTGTCAGAGCGGGGTGACGCCGGTGGCGACGGCGACGCGACCGCGTCCCGCCCGCTTCGCCTCGTACAGCGCCCGATCGGCCCGTTCGAGGACGGCCGCCAGCGGCTCGGTGTCTCGTCGGGCCGCGACTCCGATGGTCGTCGACGTGAGCTCGGCGACGCGGAGCCGTAGTCGTTCGGCCACCACGAACGCCTCGTCGAGCTGGAGACCCGGAAGGATCACGGCGAACTCGTCGCCGCCGAGGCGGGCCAGCGTGTCCGACGGCCGCAGGGTGGCGCTCCAGGCGTCGGCCACCGCGCGGAGCAGGTCGTCGCCGGCGGCGTGGCCCTGGATGTCGTTGACCTGCTTGAAGTGATCGAGGTCGATGACCGCCACGCACGTCCGCCCCCGGTGCGGGTCGGTGGCCATCCGGTTCCACGTGGCCCGGTTGGCCGCCCCGGTCAGCGGGTCGCGTTCCACCATTCCGAGGAGCCGGCCGACGAGCCAGCGGGCCAGGAGGGCGGCGACGACGATGGTCGGCCCGACGGCCAGGAAGCTGCCCACGGCCACGTTCGCCGGCTCGTTCCGGACGCAGACGACGAGCCAGCCCAGCACGGTGAGACCGACGTGAAACGCCACCGGTCCCCGGCTGAAGAAGATGGCCACGGTGATCGCGATTAAGACGATCTGCGCGACCAGGAGCGACGACACCTGCTCGCTCCACATGCGATCGCACACGTAGAGCAGCAGCGTCGAACCGGTCAGCGCCCCTCCGAACGGTGACCACCAGGGAAGGCGCGACCCGAACACGCCGTGCACGACCGCGCCGACGGTCGAGGCGACGAGGGCGACCACGAGCGACACGCGGACGTCTCGCGGGCGGCATCGGTCCACATGGCGAGGCCGACGATCGACTGGAGCGCGCCGAGCAGGAACTGCGAGGCCGCGACGTTCGCCATGGCCCGAGGTTCGTGCCGTCCGAGGGTGAGCGCCGCCATGCCCCTCCTGGTCGGCCGATCTGCGCCGGACCGCGGCGTCGCGCGTTCAAGATCGGATCAAGGGGCCACCTGCACCCACTCGGCCACCGTGAACCCCCCGAGGCCGTCGGGATCGGTGAGGGCGTCCCCTTCCCGCAGGCGGCTGCGCATCTTCATGGCCGCCAGGTCGCCGATGTGCGCCCGTTCGGCCCAGAGCCGCTTGCCCTCCGTGACCAGATCGCCGATGCCGTGCGCGGCCAGGAAGGCCGCCTGGGTGCGCGCCACGTCCGGCGGCCGGACCGCGCCGGCCAGCTGATCGAGGGGGACGTCGATCGTGATGTCCTGCGACCCGGGCCCCGAAAGAGGGTGATCGCCGCGCTCGTGATCCCGGTACGTGCGCAGCCAGTCGCGCCAGGCCCGGCCCGCCAGCTCGTCGGTAGGCGCCATGTAGTCGAGCACCACCACGCGGGCGGCGCGGGCGGTGGCGTCGGCCAACCAGGCGACCGCGCCGCTCGCCAACGGCGCCCGGGCACCGTGTCGGGCCTGCGCCGGCAGGTGGGCGGCCAGCGCGGCCAGGTCGTCGGGGATGGGCGACAGAACCTCCACCAGGCGACCGGCGTGCTCGTCGACGTGGGCCAGGCGCCACCCCCCGTCGTGCACGGCCACGTCGAAGGCCAGGTTGTCGAGCAGTTCGTTGGCGACGATCACGTGGCACGTCATCGGGAGCTCGGCCACCGACTCCACGCCGGCCGGATGGCGCTCGCGCTGCGTGGCCGCCCGCTCGACGGCGACGTAGCGCAGTGCCCCCGACTCCGACACGTCGGGCCGGGAGGCGAGCACGGCGCGAGCCATCGCTCCGGGCCCGGCCCCGGCGTCGGCCACCACGAACTCGGCGGGCGAGCCGGCGGCGCGCCACCAGGCGTCGAGCGCGCGGGCGACGACTGCGCCGAACAGCGGGCCGACCTCGGGGCTGGTGAGGAAGTCGCCATGACGCCCGGCCCGACCCCCCGAGGCGTAGAAGCCCTCGCGTTCGTCGTACAGCGCAGCTTCGACGAAGGCCGAGAAGCGGACCGGCCCATCGGTCCGGATGCGGTCCGCCAGGCGCTCGGCCAGGCTCACTTGCCCGGCAGCGCTCCGCCGAGCTGCTGGGACAGGTTTCCGAAGCGGAGCACGATGTTCGGGATCACGCCGATGGCCAGCGTCACGATGCCGGTGATGCCCAGGGCTATGCCGAGCGACTGCGGCACCCGCACGGGCGTCTTGTCGTCGTCGGGCACCGGGCGCATCCAGATCTCGCGCATCACGTTGCCGTAGTAGGCGAAGCCCAGGACCGAGTTGACGACGCCGATGCACCCGAGCGCCACGCCCCAACCGCCGGCCGACATCACGGCCTTGAAGACGTAGAACTTGGCGATCCAGCCACCGGCCGGCGGGATCCCGGCCAGAGCCGCCAGGAACAGGGTCATCACCACGGCCAACGACGGGGCGTAGTTGATGAGGCCACCGAAGCTCGAGATCTCGCCCGAGCGCGTCTTGCGGGCCAGTGCCATCACCACGGCGAACGCACCGAGGTTCATGGCGGCGTACACGACGAGGTAGGTGACGATGGCGGTGAGCGCCTCCTGGCGGGCCTGGGTCGAGTACCCGAGCGTGGCCAGCGGCATGAGGATGAAGCCACCCTGCGCCACCGAGGAGTAGGCGAGCATGCGGACCATGTTCGTCTGGCGCAGGGCCAGCAGGTTGCCGACCGTCATCGAGAGCGCGGCGAGCACCCAGAACAGCGGCTGCCACACCTCGCGCATCGGCCCGAAGCCCACGACGACGAGCGTGAGCAGGGCGACGAAGCCGGCGGCTTTCGAGGCCACCGAGAGGAAGGCGGTCACCGGCGTGGGCGCACCCTCGTAGGTGTCGGGCGCCCACGTGTGGAACGGCACGGCCGACACCTTGAAGGCGAAGCCGACGATGATGAACACGACCGCCAGCGCGACGAGGCCCTTGTTGGGGTTGTTCTCCTGCAGCTTCAGCGAGATGGTCGACAGCACCGTCGAACCGGTCTCGCCGTAGAGCAGCGTCATGCCGTAGAGCATCACGGCCGAGGCGAACACACCGAGCAGGAAGTACTTCATGCCGGCTTCGTTGCTCTTCAGGTCGCGCTTGCGCCAGGCGGCGAGCATGTAGGCGGGGATCGAGAGGAACTCGAGGGCGATGAAGATCGAGATGAGGTCCCGGCTCGACGCCATCATCACCATGCCCAGGATCGAGCAGAGCAGCAGCGTGTAGTACTCGCCCTGGTAGTAGCCGCCCTCCTCGATGTAGGTGGTCGACAGCAGCACGACCACGTACCCGGCCAGCAGGAAGAGCATCTTCAGCACGAGGGCGTAGTCGTCGACGATGTACGCGCTGTTCGACAGCGCCTCGCGCGTCGAGCCGTCGACGGCCAGCGTGACGACCGGGATCGCCGCGGCCAGCAGGCCGAACCCGGCGATCGTGGCCGTGATCCACCTCGACCGCTCCTCGAGGAACAGGTCGGCGAGGATGACCACCACGATCACGACCGCCAGGATGATCTCGGGCAGGAGCGCGTGGTAGTCGACCTTCGGTGCGGCCCAGTCCGTGGCCGCGAGCAGCGAGGCGAGCACGTTCAGCCTCCGATGGCCTTCACGCCCTGCAGGGCGAAGCCGACGGCGGGGTCGAGGACCTTGAACATCACGTGCGGCCACACGCCGAGCACGACGATGCCGATCAGCAGCGGGGTCCAGGCGAGCCACTCGGGCAGTTCGACGTCGTGGATGTCGCTGCCGTGGTCGTCGTGGTCACCGACGACGGCCACGCCATGGTCGCCATGGGCGTCGTGCCCGCCATGGGCGTCATGCCCGGCGGTGGCGCCGGCGAACTCGGCCGACGGCTCACCGAACGCCGTGCGCTGGTAGAGCCACAGCAGGTAGCCGGCCGCGAGCACGGTGCCCACGGCGGCGATCACCATGCAGGTCCGGAACAGCGCCAGGCTCAGGCCCTCGGCCGGCTGATACGCCGACAGGATGGCGGGGAACTCGCCCCAGAACCCGGCCAGGCCGGGGAGGCCGAGCGAAGCCATGGCGCAGAAGCCCATGATCCAGCCGAGGTGGGGCATCTGCTTGAGCATGCCGCTGAGCCGCTTGATCTCGAGCGTGTGGTACCGCTCCTTCACGCTTCCGGCGACGAAGAAGAGCATGCCGGTGATGAGTCCGTGGGCGACCATGCCGAACATGGCGGCATTCAGGCCGAAGCTCGTGAGCGTGGAGATGCCGAGCATCACGTAGCCCATGTGGGCCACCGACGAGAACGCGATCAGGCGCTTCATGTCGGTCTGGGCCAGGCAGCCGAG
Source organism: Actinomycetes bacterium (assembly GCA_031423915.1). Classification (GTDB taxonomy): domain Bacteria; phylum Actinomycetota; class Acidimicrobiia; order Acidimicrobiales; family Ilumatobacteraceae; genus JANMAT01. Next base: position 15,218 of record JANPGL010000185.1, read on the forward strand.
TGCGCCGTAGATGATGCCGATGACCGCCAGGATGGCGATGACCGGAGCCCATGCCTTGGCGCCGAGGGGCAGGATCGGGATGCCGATGCGGATGAAGCCGAACGTGCCGAGCTTCAGCAGGATGGCGGCGAGGAGCACGGAGCCCTGGGTCGGGGCCTGGGTGTGGGCGTCGGGCAGCCAGGTGTGGAACGGGAACATCGGCACCTTGATGGCGAAGCCCAGGAACATGCCGGCGAAGATCAGCGTCTGGGTGCTCTTCGAGATCCCGATCGTCTGCACCGCCGAGGCCAGTTCCTGGATGCCGAACGTGGTGGCGCCGGTCTTGAAGAACAAGCCGAGGAAGCCCAGCAGCATGAAGGCCGAGCCGAACAGCGTGAACAGGAAGAACTTCAGCGAGGCGTACTGCCGGTTCTCCCCGCCCCACACGCCGATCATGAAGTACATCGGCAGGAGCACGATCTCGAAGAACACGAAGAACAGGATCAGGTCCTGCGCCACGAACGTGCCGTTCATGCCCACTTCGAGCAGCAGGATCAGCGCCAGGAAGGCCTTCGGGTTGCCCGGGGCCGGGATGTGGTTCCACGAGTAGATGATGACGAGGACGACGATGGCCATCGACAGCAGGTAGAGCGGCAGGCCGACGCCGTCCATGCCGAGGATGTACCGGCTCTTGATCACCGGGATCCAGCTCGTGTTCACGTAGAACTGCAGCGTGCCGGGCTCCTGCCCGTACTTGTACGCCGCCGTCGTCCAGACGCCGACGCCGAGCGTCAGCACCGAGGCGACGAGGGCGATCGTCTTGTGCAGCTGCTCCTCGACGCCGGGGATGAACATCATCACCACGGCGCCGGCCAGCGGGATGAAGATCCCCGCAGTCAGCAACCAGTTCTGATCGGTCAGGTGAGTCATCGGTCCCGGGCTCCTACTTGGCCTGCACGTAGAGGACGAGGGCGATCGCCGCGACGGCGGTCGCCCCGAACAAAAGCGACGCGTACTGCTGGATGCGACCCGACTCGGTGCCACGCAGGGCGCTACCGGCGCCCTTCGCCGTCATGCCCGAGCCGTTCACGATGCCGTCGACACCGCGTTGATCGATCCACTTGTAGACCCAGCGGCCGGAGCCGACCGAGAACTTGCCAGCGCCGTTGACGACGCCGTCCAGGACGTTCTGGTTGATCCAGTACGCCGCCCTGGCGATCGGGTAGGCCACGCCGCGGGCGATGACCTTCTCGTAGAGCCAGTCGAGGTAGTACTTGTTCCACAGGAACCGGTACACGAACCCGGCCACCGGGTTGCGGCGCGTGAGGCCGAACAGGAACTTGCGCTCGTAGACCATCTTCGACAGGCCGAGCCCGATGACGACGGCGGCGAGGACGATACCGATGGAGATCGAGGCCTTGCTCCACAGGAACTCCGCGTGCGAGAGCTCCGGGAAGGTCTTGCCGACGGCCGACGGCTCGGCCCACTTCTCGAAGCGCAGCCACTTCTCGCCGAACGGCGCGGCGTTGAGGTAGCCGGCGAAGACGGCGCCGAACGCCAGGACGACGAGGGGCCCCACGATGAGCCAGGGCGACTCGTGCGGACCGGCGTGGGCATCGTGACCGCCGTGGGCGCCATGTGTGTCGTGCGCATGACCGTGCGCGGCGTCGTCGGCCTCGTACTCCTCGATCGGCTCCATGGTCGGTGCTGCGCCGTGAGCGTCGTGCGGGTCGGCGTGCAGCCCGGCGGAGGCACCGCGAGCCGTCCCGAAGAACGTGAGGTACATCGTGCGGGACATGTACGCCGCGGTGAGGAACGCACCGATGAGCCCGATCACCATGAACGCCTGGTAGCCGTTGTGGCCGGCGTTGTCGATGATCTCGTCCTTCGAGAAGAAGCCGGCGAACGGGGGCAGGCCGATGAGGGCGATCGTCGAGATGAGGAACGTGGCGAAGGTCCACGGCATCTTGCGCCACAGGCCGCCCATGTCCTTCTTCATGTCGAAGGAGTGGTGGCTGGCCGAGTGGCTGATCGAGCCGGCGCCCAGGAACAGGCAGGCCTTGAAGAAGGCGTGCGTGAAGATGTGGAACACGGCGGGCGTCCAGGCGCCGGCGCCGAGGCCCATGATCATGTAGCCGAGCTGGCCGACCGTGGAGTAGGCCAGCACCTTCTTGATGTCGACCTGGACGAGCGCCAGCAGGCCCGAGATCAAGATGGTGATGCCGCCGATCAGCACGAGCGGGTTGATGCCCCCGTCGGCGATCGAGAAGCCCACCCAGAACACGGGGTAGAGCCGGGCCACGAGGAACACGCCCGCCACGACCATGGTCGACGAGTGCAGCAGCGACGACACCGGGGTCGGGCCGGCCATGGCGTCGGGGAGCCAGGTGTGCAGCGGGAACTGGCCGCTCTTGCCGATCACGGCGGCCAGCAGTGCCATGGCCGTCCAGAACACGACGCGGGTGCCCGTCGGGTTGGTGAGCGCCCACTCGTTGATGGCGTCGATCGAGAACGACTTGGCGCCGAAGTACATCATGGTGACGCCGACCAGCAGCCCGATGTCGCCCACGCGCACGGTCCAGAACGCCTTGAGGGCGGCCTCGGAGTTGGCCCGCTCTTCCCACCAGTGACCGATGAGCATGAACGAGCAGAGGCCCATGATCTCCCAGCCCAGGATGAGCTGGATCGTGTTCTCGGCCAGGACCATGGCGAGCATGCCGGCCGAGAACAAGGTGAGCGCCCCGAAGAAGTGCGTGAAGCGACGGTCACCGCGCACGTACTCGAGCGAGTAGATCTGCACCAGCGTCGAGATGAGCGTGACGACGAAGATGAGCATGATGGCCAGGCCATCGGCGTGGGAGCCGATGCCGAACGTCGTGCCGCCCGACTGCCACCAGGCGAACGTCTTGATGACCGGCGAGATGTAGGCCTTCGTCTCGCCGCCCTCGGCCATGGGCACGAGCGAACGCCCCACGGCGCTGATCGTGCGACCCAGCGCGCTCTCACCTTCGCCGGACGTCGCGGAGTTGACCCGCTGGATCCACTGGATCACGCACCCGGCCGAGAGCACGAAGCTGGCGGCCATGGAGGCGATGCCGAAGTAGGAGCCGTGGCCCACGACCCAGCCGAGCTTCTTGCCGAACAGCATGATGAGCACGAAGGCGATCGCCGGGATCACCGGGATGATGTAGGCGTGCTCGAGGAACCACCCGCTCTTGAGCACCACCTCACCCGTACCTTCAGCGGCGAGAAACATCCGTCAGCCCTTCATCTGCGACAGCTCGTCCAGCGCGATCGAGCGCCGGTTCCGGTAGATCAACAGCACGATGGCCAGGCCCACGCCGACTTCGGCGGCGGCCACGGCGATCACGTAGAGGGCGAACACGTTGCCGATCACGTCGCCGCCGTGCTTCAGGTTGAACGCCAGCAGGTTGATGTTGACCGAGTTCAGGATGAGCTCGATCGACATCAGCACCATCACGCCGTTCCGGCGGGCCAGCACGCCGTAGACGCCGATGCAGAACAGCGCCGCTCCGAGCAGCAGGAACTCGTTGATGAGCATCGCTCAGTCCTTCCTGGCCAGCACGATGGCGCCGACCACGGCGGCGGTGAGCACGATGGACAGCGCCCAGAAGGGCAGCAGGTACGTCGAGAAGATCGAGTCGGAGATCTTGTCGGTGGACACCGGCACGGCGTCGGGCAGCTTGGACGCGTGGTAGGCGTCGATCAGCACGTAGCCGAGGATGCCGGCCAGCATCAGGGCCACGACCCCGGGGATGATCCGATGCTTGTTGTTCAGGTCCCGCTCGTGGCCGATCTGGCCGCGGGTGAGCATGGTGCCGAACAGGAACAGCACCATGACGGCGCCGACGTAGACGAGCACCTGGGTGACGGCCACGAACTCGGCGGCGAGCAGGATGTACTGGGCGGCCGCGCCCGACAGCACGACCACGAGCCACAGCGCGGCCCGCACCATGTTGTTGCTGGTGACCACGCGCAGGGCGCCCACGATCATCACGGCGGCGATGAGCCCGAAGGCGATGTGCTGGGGAACGGCATTGGCGAGGAGCATGGCCGTCACTTCTTCTTCTTGTCCGCGCCGGCTTCGAGCTCGGGGTACTCCGGCACCGTCTCCATCCATTCGCCGAGCTTCGCCTTGTCATGGATGAGGTCGGCGATGCGGGGCTCGGAGTACTCGTACTCGGGGCTCCAGAACAGGGCGTCGAACGGGCAGACCTCGACGCAGATGCCGCAGTACATGCAGAGGCCGTAGTCGATGTCGAAGCGGTCGAGCGCGGAGACGGTGCGGGGCTTGCCCCCGGCGCGCCGCGGCGGCGCCTTCTCCTTGTGGCCCTCGATGTAGATGCACCAGTCGGGGCACGACCGGACGCACAGCATGCAGACCGTGCAGTTGTCCTCGCGCAAGGCGATGACGCCGCGGGCGCGGGCGGCCGGCGGCTCCTTCTCATGCGGGTACTGCGTGGTCTGGGCACCCTTGGTGACGGTCTCGGTGATCGCCTTGAAGGTGACACCGAGACCCTTGATCAGACCGGCTCCAGGAAACGCGGGCATGTCAGAAAGCCACCTTCAGGATCGCCGTCACCATGATGTTCACGAGCGAGATCGGGATCAGCACCTTCCAGGCGAACCGCTGCAGCTGGTCCTCCCGGAAGCGGGGGTAGGTGAAGCGCACCCAGAAGATCACGAAGGCCAGGATCATGATCTTGCCGAACAGGATCAGCGGGCCGGCCACGTTCATCCAGTTGCCCACCGAGTTCACATCGTGGCCCCAGCCGAACCACGAGAACGGGAGCGACCATCCACCGAGGAACAGCACGGACGCGATGGCGGCGAAGGCGCCGGCCGTGGCGAACTCGCCGATGAAGAACAGGAGGAAGCGGAAGCCCGAGTACTCGGTCATGTAGCCGGCCACCAGCTCCGACTCGGCCACCGGCATGTCGAACGGCGTCTGGGTCAGCTCGGCCTGCGCCGCGATCATGAAGATGGCGAACCCGACGAACTGGGTGAGCACGTACGGGAAGCCGATGCCGCCGAAGCCGAAGATCTTGTCGGCCCCCTGCTTCACGACGATCGTCTGCATGTTCATGCTGCCGGCCTGGATGACCACGCCGACCACGGCGAGGACCATGGGCAGTTCGTACGCGATGAGCTGACCGGCGGCCCGCAGGCCGCCGAGCAGCGAGTACTTGTTGGCGCTCGACCAGCCGGCCATGAGGATGCCGAGCACCGACACCGACGACACGGCCAGGGCGTAGAACACACCGAGGCTGAAGCCGTTGCCGAAGAACGTGGCGTCGGGACCGAACGGCACCGAGACGTAGAGCAGGAACGTCGACAGCAGCACGACGAACGGCGCCATCACGAAGATGCGCCGATCCGCCTTCTCGGGGACGAGGTCCTCCTTCTGGAGGAACTTGCCGACCTCGGCGAACAGCTGCATGGAGCCGTACGGTCCGGTCTCCATGGGGCCGAGGCGGCTCTGCATGAAGCTGACCATCTTGAACAGGTAGGCGTACACGAAGGTGCCCGCCGGCAGCAGCACCGCGGCGATCACGCCGAGGACGCGCAGCAGCGACACCTGCCAGTAGGCCAGGCCCGTCATCAACGATCCGGCGATCATCGGTCGATGTCCCCCAGGATGAAGTAGAGGCTGGCGAGGATCGTGATCACGTCCGGAACGTACGCGCCGCGCAGCAGCCACGGGGTGATGGACACGTTGTTGAAGCTGGCCGAGCGGATCTTCACGCGGAAGGGACCGGTGTCACCCTTCGACACGATGTAGTAGCCCATCTCACCGAGCGGGTTCTCGGTCGAGACCCAGGCCTCGCCCTCGGGCACCTTGATGATGCGCGGGACCTTCGCCATGATCGGGCCCGACGGCAGCGAGTCGAGGAGCTTGTCGACGATGGTCGTCGATTCACGGACCTCCTGCAGGCGCACCCAGTAGCGGGCGAACGAGTCGCCGTCGGGGTGCGTCCACACCTTCCAGTCGATCTTGTCGTAGGCCAACGGCAGCGACTGGTCGCGCCGCAGGTCCCAGTCGACGCCGCTCGAGCGCAGGTTGGCGCCCGACAGTCCGTACTGGAGGGCGACCTCACGGGGGATGACCCCGATGCCGCGGGTGCGCTGGGCGAAGATCTCGTTGCCGAGGATCAGGGTTTCCATCTGGTCGCAGAAGCTCCGCAGCTTCTTCATGCAACCCTTGGTCTCGTCGATCCAGCCCTTGGGCAGATCGTCCTTGAGGCCGCCGATGCGGTCGAAGTTCGGGTGGAAGCGCCCACCCGTGGCCGCCTCGATCTGGTTGAGCACGTGCTCGCGATCGCGGAACGCGTAGAACACCGGGGTGACGGCGCCGAGCTGCACGGCCATGTCGCCGAGGAACAGCGACACGTTGGCGATGCGGGACAGCTCGAACAGGATGGTGCGGATCCACTGGGCGCGCGGCGGCGCCTCGATCTCCATGAGCTTCTCGGCGGCCAGGATGAACGGGACCTCGTTGGCGAAGCTGCCCAGCCAGTCGATGCGGTTGATCAGCGCCGTCACCTGCGGGTACGTGCGGACCTCGGTGAGCTTCTCGTAGCCGCGGTGCATGTAGCCGGCCGACGGCTCGGCCCACACCACCTGCTCGCCGTCGAGGCGAGCGATGATGCGCAGCGTGCCGTGCGTGGCGGGGTGCTGCGGACCGATGTTGAGGGTCATGTCCTCGGTCTCGAGCTCGACGTTCAGTCGGGCGTCGGCGGCCTGGGAAGCGATGTAGGCCAGCTGCTGGCGGTCTCCGAGGAGGGTCATGCGTCGTCTCCGTCGGTGTCGAGCTCGGCCGGGATGGGCTCCACGTCCACGATGCCCGGCCACGGCTTCACCATGCGGGCCAGCAGCGGGAAGTCCTTGCGCAGCGGGAAGCCCTCGAAGTCGGTCGGGAGGTACATGTGGCGCAGGTCGGGGTGCCCGACGAACGTGATGCCGAACATCTCCCACGTCTCGCGCTCGTGCCAGTTGGCGCCGGCGAACACCGACACCCAGCTCTCGATGCGTGGATCCGCGTCGGGTACGTCGGTCTTCAGCGTGACGCCGACGTGGGCGTTGATGTCGTAGACCCGGGCGAGGACCTGGAACCGGGTCTCGCCGCCGGTGACGCCCTGCACGATGGCCGTCGTGCGTTCGGGCGGCGGCTCGGTGGGGTCGTCCTCGCCCTTGCCGTACGGCGAGGGGAGCCAGTCGAGGGCCGAGACGAAACAGAAGTAGGTGAAGCCGAGGTCCTTGGCCACCCGGCCCGCCTCGAGCCAGGCATCCGTGCGGATGCGCAGCCACAGGTCGTCGGCCGGCTTCAGGTGGGTGTCGACGAGGGCATCACCGAGGCGCTCACGGAAGCGGGCCACCAGCCCCTCGCGCTGCGTGTCGTGGACCAGCTCGGGCGGACTATCCGTTGACGACAATGGGCTCACCCCTTCCGCTGCCTGCCGGGACGTCGTGCTCGCCGCGCCAGCGCGCGCCCATGTCCTCGTTGCGGATGCGCCCCTGCAGGAGCACGATCCCTTCGAGCAGCGCCTCGGGTCGCGGCGGGCAGCCCGGCACGTAGACGTCGACGGGGATGATCTGATCGACGCCCTTGGTGACCGAGTAGCTGTCCCAGTACGGCCCGCCGCAGTTTGCGCACGAACCCATGCTGATCACGTACTTCGGCTCGGGCATCTGCTCGTACAGGCGCTTGATCGCCGGGGCCATCTTGTCGGTGACCGTGCCGGAGATGACCACCAGGTCGGCCTGGCGCGGGCTGGCCGGCAGCGGAATGACCCCGAGACGCATCACGTCGTAGCGGGGCGACGCGAACGCGGCGCCCATCTCGATCGCGCAGCATGCCAGACCCCACTGGTAGACCCAGAGGCTGTACGAGCGACCCATGTTGAACAGCTGGGTGAGCGGCTTGGGCAGCCGCCCGCGGTCAACGAGACCCATGATTCACACCCATCGCAGGACGCCCTTCTTCCACGCGTAGACGAGTCCGAGGAGCAACACGAACACG
>JANPGL010000186.1:0-6051 GCA_031423915.1 Actinomycetes bacterium
TCAGCTCCTCCACCAGCGTCGTCATGCGCTCGTCGAGGTGGCGTCGCAGCTCGTGCCGGGGATCGGCCGACACCTCGCCCAGGAACGCCTTGAGACCGTTGAAGATCTTGTCGAAGATGCGGTCGTCGAGCGGCTCGGGGACCCACCACGGGCTCTGCGTGGCGAACCGCGTACGGAAGTCGTCGCGGCGGGCGTCGAGCAGGTTGACGATGCCGACCACGGCCGTGTCGAGCAGCTCCTGGTGACGGCCGTTCGCCGTCATCAGGTCGAGCACGCGCCCGGCCACGGGGGCCAGCTCGACCGACCGCAGCCGGGCCAGCACGGCCTGTTCGATGACGGGGGCGACGTCCTCGTCGCGCAGGACCTCGACCAGGCCACCGATCGCCGTCGCCACCTGGTCCGCCAGCTGGGCGGCGTTGGCGTCGACGAGCACCCACTCGGCGGCGCGGCGGGCGACGGCGGCGTCGCGCAACTTGTCGGTGACCACCTGACGGGACAGGAAGTTCTCCTGGACGAAGCTCCCCAGCGACTCGCCGATCTGGTCCTTGCGCGTCGGGACGATGGCGGTGTGCGGGATGGGGAGCCCGAGCGGACGACGGAACAGCGCCGTGACAGCGAACCAATCGGCCAGGCCGCCGACCATGGCTGCCTCGGCCATGGCGCGAACCCATCCCGCCCAGCGATGGTCCGCCTCGACCGAGCGAGTGACCGCGAACACCATTGCCGCGGCCAGCAGCAGCAAGGTGGCGCGCCGCTTCATGGCGCGCAACTGGCGCTGACGATCGAGGTCGGACGTGCTCAGCGCCATTCGAGGGCGGACGCTACCCGCCCGCCGCGAATCCAACCTGCCAGTCGACCTGCCGGTGGACCTGCCGCACGTCGGCCAGGAACCTGCATGGTCGACGACAACAAGGGTCGTAGCACCATCGTGCAGTAGCGCCGACGACGCAACACCGGAGACAGTTCACCCGTCAACCAACCCAAGGAGCGTGCCCGTGCGCACACCTCGTCTCGTCGTCGCCGCGGTCGCCCTGGCCGCCCTCGGGCTCGCCGCACCGTCGTTCGCCGCATCCGGCTCCGGTGGCGGAGGCGGCGCTGGTGGCGCTGGTGGCGCCACGCCCGCCGTCAAGAACGGCGCCATCCGGCCGGTGGGCCTGCCGGTCACCTGCGACGGCACCAGTGTGTGGGGCGTGTCGCTGCGCAAGGGCTTCGACAGCCGTGTCGAAGCCCAGATCGCCCCCAACGGACCCGATCTGGCCACCGGACGGTGGGCCGTCCGCCTGGACGCGGTCGAGATCGCCCGACCGCTCGGCGGCTTCGGCACGTCGATCATCCCGGGCAGCCTCATCACCAACCTGTTCGGTGGCGTGCCGGTGGGGACGCACACGATCCGCTTCAGCGCCGTCCGTTCGTCACCGAACGACCAGATCAGCGACCCCGCGGCCGTCGCACTGGAGACCTGCACCGGATCGGTCGTGGTCGTCGCCCGCTGATCCGAACGAGTCCGACCGAGACCGGCACGCAGGGCCGTCGGCGTCGCCCTACGCCGACGGCCCTGCCCGTCACTCAGACCAGATCGGGGTCGACCCCCAGCTCGCGCAGGCGCGCCGCCAACCGGTCGGCCCGCGCCGCCTCGCCGTCGGCCCGCGCGGCCTCGCCGTCGGCCCGCGCCGCTTCGGTGCGGACGAGCGCGTCGGCGGCGTCGGGGAACGGCGTGCCGTCGGCCAGGAACGGCACGAAGCGACCGTCGAGCGCGCCGAACCGCACCCCGTCGAGCAGCCCGCAGGCTGCCGGGCTGTCGGCGATCCACTCGCGCTCGATCAGCCGGTAGCGGAACGACGCCGGTGGGTCGAGGTGCAGGAACCACACCTCGGACACGCCCATCGACCCGTAGCGCCCGAGCTTGCGGGTCCGCGCGTCGTCGGTCTCGAACGGTGACACCACCTCGAGCACCAGCGTGGGCGCCGGCCCGTCGCGCTCGACGCGGTAGCTGCTCATCGACGCCTGCGGCAGACCGAACACCACGGCGACGTCGGGGATCATCTTGACGCGTTCGCCCGGCGGGTACAGGTCGACCTCGGCCATCACCAACCGGTCGGAGCGCCCGACGAAGCTCAGCTTGAGCCCCTCGTACAGGCGGCTGATCGCGTCGCGGTGCTCCTGGCCCGCCATGGCTTGGTGCTCCTCGTCGACGCGTGCGTTCTCGTCCACGGGGTCGCGGTCCAGCTCGACGGTCATGGTCATGCTCCTGAGGATGCACTCGTCGGTTCCCAGCGGCCTTCCCGACCACCTTCCCCCACAGTGACAGAGCGCGACTTTCCGCTGTCAAGGCCCATCGAGGGGCCCGGCGTCAGCGATTCGAGGGGAAGCCGAGATCGATCGTCGACGTGGCCGGGTCGGGCCAGCGGCTCGTGACGACCTTGGCCCGCGTGTAGAAGTTCACGCCCTCCGGCCCGTACATGTGGGTGTCGCCGAACAACGAGCCGCGCCAGCCCCCGAAGCTGTAGTAGCTCACGGGCACGGGGATCGGGACGTTGATGCCGACCATGCCGACCTGCACGTCGAACTGGAACTGACGGGCCGCACCGCCGTCGCGCGTGAAGATGGCCGTGCCGTTGCCGAACGGGTTGGCGTTGATCAGCTCGAGCGCCTCGGCGTAGGTGTCGACGCGCACGACCGACAGCACCGGGCCGAAGATCTCGTCGGTGTAGCAGCTCATCGACGGCGTCACGTGGTCGAGCATCGACAGGCCGAGGAAGAAGCCGGGGCGGCTCATCAGCTCGCGGCCGTCGACCACGACCTTGGCGCCGGCTTTCTCACCGGCCTCGATGTAGCCGGCCACCTTGTCGCGGTGCTCGCGGGTGATGAGGGGGCCCATCTCGTTGGCCGGGTCCGTGCCGGGGCCGATCTTGATGTTGGGCATGCGGCTCTTCATGGCGTCGACGAGCAGGTCGCCGACCCCGCCGACGGCGACGATGACGCTGATGGCCATGCACCGCTCGCCCGCCGAGCCGAACGCAGCCGAGACCGCGGCGTCGGCCGCCATGTCGATGTCGGCGTCGGGCAGCACGACCATGTGGTTCTTTGCGCCTCCGAGGGCCTGGATGCGCTTGCCGTTGCGCGTGCCCGTCTCGTACACGTAGCGGGCGATGGGTGTGGAGCCCACGAAGCTCACCGCGGCGACGTCGGGGTGCTCGAGCAGCCGGTCGACGGCCACCTTGTCGCCCTGGATCACGTTGAACACGCCGTCGGGCAGGCCGGCCTGCTTCAGGAGGTCGGCGATGTAGAGCGACGCGGACGGGTCCTTCTCGCTCGGCTTCAGCACGAACGTGTTGCCGCACGCGATGGCGTTGGCGAACATCCACATGGGGACCATGGCCGGGAAGTTGAACGGGGTGATGCCGGCCACGACGCCGAGCGGCTGACGGATCGAGTAGACGTCGACGCCGGCCGAGGCCTGCTCGCTGTATCCGCCCTTCAGCAGGTTCGGCACGCCGCAGGCGAACTCGACGTTCTCGAGGCCGCGGGAGATCTCGCCCATGGCGTCGGACGGCACCTTGCCGTGCTCGGACGTGAGCAGCGTGGCCAGCTCTGCCTTGTTGCGGTCGATGAGCTCGCGCAGCTTGAACATCACCTCGGCGCGGCGCGACAACGACACCGACCGCCAGGTGCGGTGCGCCTCGGCCGCCACGGCGACCGCACGATCGATCTCCTCGAGCGACGCGAACCCGACCGAGCCCGACTGCTCGCCCGTGGCGGGGTCGAACACGACGCCCGAGCGACCCGACGTGCTGGCCACCTCACCGCCGGCGATCCAGTGCTTGATCTGCTTCATGGCGCGCTCTCCTTCACCCGGGGAGGGGTCGGCGGGCGTGGCGTCGCCCGGCCCGATGGTAAGCACACGATGAGAGCAAGACAATATAGTCTTTGTACCATGACAATGACTGAGCCGATCGACGCCGTCGGGGCGATCGTCGAGGCGGTCGACGACCGGAGCGCGCGCGGCCTGGCCGCCGCGGTCAGCCGCCTGGCGCGGTCCGGCTCGCTCCCGTCCGGCGTTCGCCTGCCAACGGTCCGGGAGGTGGCCAAGCGCCTCGGCGTCAGTCCGACGACGGTGAGCGAGGCGTGGCAGACGCTCGCCCAGGCCGGCGTCCTCGAGACGCGTGGCCGGCTCGGCAGCTTCGTGCTCGACCGCCCTCGCACCGACGGGCGCCAGCGCTACCGGCGCGTCACGTCGCCCGGCGCGTTCGCCGTCGATCTCTCGACCGGCACGCCCGACCCCGAGCTGCTCCCCGACCTTCGCCCGGCATTGGCCCGCATCGGCCGGCGCCCCCTGACCTCCAGCTACCTCGACGACCCCGTCCTCCCCGAGCTGAGCGAGCTGTTGCGTGCCCAGTGGCCGTTCCCGCCAGGCGGCCTCACGGTGGTCGACGGGGCGATGGACGGAGTGGACCGCGTCGCCTCGCAGCTGGTGCGCCTCGGGGATCGCGTCCTCGTCGAGAACCCCACCTTCCCCACGATCGTCGACCTCCTCGAGCTGCTCGGCGCCGAGGTCATCGGACTCCCCACCGACGAGCACGGGGTGGTCCCCGCTGCACTCGCCGCCGCGCTCGCCACCGAGCCGACGGCGCTGTTCCTGCAGCCCCGCGCCCACAACCCGCTCGGCATCTCGATGACGTCCGCCCGTGCCGCCGAGCTCGCCGCGCTGCTGGAGCCGACCGCCGTGGTGATCGTCGAGGACGACCACGCCGGCGACATCGCCCAGGCGCCCGCCGTGAGCCTGGGCCAGTGGCTCCCGGAGCGCACCGTGCTCGTTCGCAGCTTCTCGAAGAGCCATGGTCCCGATCTGCGCCTGGCCGCCGTCGGCGGCCGCGCCGAGCTGGTGGCGCGCGCCGAGGCGAGGCGGCTCGTCGGCCCCGGCTGGTCGAGTCGTCTGCTCCAGGCCGTGCTCGTCGAGCTGCTCACCGACGAGAGCACCGTCGCCACCGTGGCCGCCGCCCGCACCGCCTACGCCGAGCGCCGCGCCGGACTGGTCGGCGCACTCCACGAACGCGGCGTGTCTACCACCGGCGACGACGGCATCAACGTGTGGATGGCCGTGCGCGACGAACGCAACGCGCTGGTGGCGCTGGCCGCCCGCGGCATCGGCGCCGCCCCGGGCACGCCGTTCTGCGTCTCCGCGCTCGACGGCGACCACCTGCGCGTGACCGTCAGCCGGATGCGCACCGGCGTCGACGAGCTGGCCGACGCTCTGGCAGCCGCCGCCCTCGGCCAGACGCGGCGGGGCGGCAGCATCAGCCGGTAGCGGGCGGCGCGATCGCTCGCGCCGCCCGCTCCATCACCGCCCGGGTCAGCTCTCGAGGCTGAACTCGACGCGCCGGTTCAGCTCGTCGATCGGTGACGCCGGACGGGTCTTGCCGATGTACGTCGTCGGCAACCGCGACGGATCGATGCCACGCTCGACGAGCGCCGCCTTGACCGCCTCCGAGCGGCGCTGGCTGAGCTCGAGGTTGTACTCCTCGCTGCCACGGACGTCGGTGTTGCCGTTGACGCCGACACGGATCGACGGGTTCGCCTTCATGATGGCGGCGACGTCGTCGATGGTGGCGACGGCGCTCGGCCCCAGGTCGGCCGAGTCGGACCCGAAGTACACGATCGCCAGGTCCAGCTGCGAGCGGATGCCCTCGGTGGCCGGCGCCACCGGCGTCGTCGTCGGTGCGGGTGCCGCGGTCGTCGTCGGAGCCGGAGCCGCCGTCGTCGTCGGAGCCGGAGCCGCCGTCGTCGTCGGGGCCGGTGCCGCCGTCGTCGTCGGGGCCGGTGCCGCCGTCGTCGTCGGAGCCGGCGTCGTGGCCGCGGTGGTGGCACTCGCCGCCACCTGCAGCTGGTTGTCGACGTTGGCCGCGCCACCCATCAGCACCGCGGCGTCCGCGCCCGCCTTGGTCCGGATCGCTTCGGTCGGCACGATGCCGCGCAGGACGAGGCGGGCCCCGTCCCAGTCGGCCATGCCGCCCTTGACCCCGTCCTTGGCGAGGCCGCCGAGCAGGCCGGCGA
>JANPGL010000187.1:0-7236 GCA_031423915.1 Actinomycetes bacterium
CGGACGCGGGCGGGCCGCGTGCAGCTGGATCGCACCCCCGGTGCGGTGCGCCGACGGTACTCGGCCGATCCGGCGCCGGTCAGGCCAGCGCGGCTGCCAGGTCGCCCCACAGGTCCTCGGGGTCCTCGATGCCGACGCTCATGCGGATGAGGCCCGGGTCGATGCCGACCTCGCCGGCGTACTTCTGGCGGCGCTCCATCGTGCTCTCCACGCCGCCCAGGCTCGTGGCCGGCACGATGAGCCGCACGCGGTCGCAGGCGGCGTCGGCTGCGGCGGCGCCGCCCCGCAGCACGAACGACACCATCGCCCCACCGCCCGGGTAACGCACGTCGGCCACGGCCGGGTGGTGCCGCAACCGGTCGACGAGCAGGCGGGCGGACGCCTGGGATGCCGCGAAGCGCAGCGGCAGGGTGCGCAGGCCGCGCAGCGCCAGGAAGGCCTCGAGCGCTCCGGGCGTGGCGCCCTGGAAGGTCCGGGCGGCGCGCAGGCGGTCGACGACCTCGGCGTCCGTGGCGATGCACAGACCGAGCAGGAGATCGCTGTGGCCGCCGATGAACTTCGTCGCCGAGTGCATCACCACGTCGGCACCGTGCTCCAGCGGTCGCTGCAGCATCGGCGTGGCGAAGGTCGAGTCGACGACGGTGCGAGCCCCCGCGGTCCGCGCCCCGGCGCACAGCCGGGGCAGGTCCGCCACGTCGAGCGTCGGGTTGGTGGGTGTCTCCAGCCACACCAGGTCTGCGCCGGCCGCGGCGGCCAGCACCTCGTCGGCGTCGGTGATGTCGACCGGGCGCAGCGCCAGGTGGCCCTGGCGTTCGTACTCGGCCAGCAGCGCTCGCACCCCCAGGTAGCTCACGGTCGGCACCACCACGACCTTGGGCGCCAGCGCGTAGACGATCGCCGCGGCGGCGGCCATGCCGCTGGCGTACGACACGGCGACCCCACCTTCGAGCGCGCCGACGGCGTCTTCCAGTGCGGCCCAGGTGTCGGTACCGTGCGTGCGGGTGTACTCGCCTCCGGCCCGGAAGTTCGACGCCAGCACGATCGGCTGGTTCAGCGGCTCGCCGGCCGATGTCGGGCGGCCCGCGGTGACGGCGAGCGTGCGGGGCGACAGCGGGCGGGGGGCCGGTTCCATGCCCGGCAGCCTGTCACCCCCGGTGCGTCAGCGCTCCAGCTTGTTGTTGTCCCACGTGACGACGTGGACGGGCTCGATCACGATCCAACGCATGCTCCTGCCCCTGGCGGAGGCCGCCATCGGTTGTGGGTCGCCGGCCGGCTCGCCGTGGCCGCCGTTGTACTTGCGACCGAAGATGGCCCGCACCTCCGCCAGCGCCGCGTCGGCAGCCTCGGCTTCGGCGTCCTCGAGCACGCGGCCGTGACCCTGGATCATCGCCCCCTGGAGCTCGGGGAAGCGCGTGTTGCGGTCGACCAGCACGGTCACCGACGGGTTCCGACGGAGGTTGACCACCTTCTGGCCGCGGCAGAACAACCACATGCGGGCGTCGTGCCACACGAACCACATCGGGGTGAGGTTGATCCGATCGCCCGGACCGTGCGTGGCGATGCGCACGTTCCACTCGTCGGCCAGCATCGCCTCGAGCTGTTCGGGGGTCAGGGCCAGGTCGCGGTTCAGGGCTGCCATGGCGAGAAGCCTGTCACGTCGCCGCAGGGCGGCAGCACGTCGCGGCCTCAGGTGCGGTCGAGCGTTGCGGGCACCTCGCCGGCCACGGCTCGTACGACCCAGTCGGCCACGAACTCGGCCAGCTCGTCCACGCCGCACGTGATGCGCCCGGTGCGCAGGTGGTGGCAGAAGTGCGAGACCGACCCGTGCACGCCGAGGGCCAGCAGCGAGGGGTCGAGGTGGTCGGGCACCAGGCCCTCGCGCTGGGCGGCCTCGACCATCACCAGAACGTCGCCGACGTGGACGCGGCTGCCCTCGCGCAGGACCTCGGCCAGCTTCTGGTCGCGCGCCTCCACCTCGAGCAGCGAGAAGAAGGCCATGTGCTCGGCCATGAACCGGACGCTGGCCACCGAGCCCTGGCGCATGCGGGTCAGCGCGTCGGCGTCAGGGTCGATGGCGGCCCCCTGGGCCCGGCGCAGGCGCAGGCGCATCGAGCGGACGAGCTCGATGAACAGTGCTTCCTTGGTCTCGAAGTACCAGTAGAACAGGCCCTTGGCCACCCCGGCCGAGGTGCAGATGTCGGCGATGCGGGTGTTGGCGTAGCCGCGTTCGGCGAAGAGCGCGGCGGCCGCGTCGAGCAGCTGCTGCTTGCGCTGGATGCCCTGCTCGGTGAGCTGTCGTTCTGCCGCCATGACCCCGCCAGTTGAGCAGTCCCTTGACCCGAGGGTCAATGCGCGTGGGAAGCTGCCCCGATGTCGTCGAGCCGAGCCGAGCGCATCGTCACCCGGCAACGCAACCCGAAGTGGAAGAACGCACCGTTGCGCATCGAGATGCTCGAGTGCATCAACTGCGACGCCTGCCTGCGCCACTGCCCGCCCCAGTTCGGCGCCATCTTCAACCACGGCACCGACGTCGTGATCCTGCCGGAGCTGTGCTCGGGGTGCGACAAGTGCCTGCCGGCGTGCCCGGTCAACTGCATCTACCCCGATCCCGACTGGACCCCGACGGGGTACCCGGCCGAGTGGTGGGACGAGCCCGGTTCGCCCGAGGACCCCTACGCTGCGTCGGCCGGGTCGGGCAACCCCGACTGACCCGGCCCCCGATCGCCCACCCGCAGGAGCCCCGATGAGCCTTCCCGTCCTCCCCGGCGCCGAGCCCTGGTCGCACGACGGCGGCCCGCTCGGCGCGCTGTGCGTCCACGGCTTCACGGGCAGCCCCGACTCGATGCGGCCCGTCGCTCAGGCGTTCGCTGCCGCCGGCTTCACGGTCGAGCTCCCGCGCTTGCCCGGCCACGGGACGACCGTCGACGACATGGCCACCACCGGCTGGGCCGACTGGACCGCAGCGGTGGCCGAGGCCTACGAGCGCCTCGCCGCCCGCACCGAGCGCCAGGTGGTGGCGGGCCTGTCGATGGGGGGTGCGCTGTCGCTGTGGCTCGCCACCCAGCGCCCGGCGTTGGCCGGCGTGGTGGCCGTGAACCCGGCCACCCAGCCCCAGGCACCCGAGGTGATCGAGATGCTGACGGAACTGGTGGCCGACGGCATCACCAAGGTGCCCGGCATCGGCTCCGACATCGCCAAGGACGGCGTCGTCGAGGTGGCCTACGACCAGGTGCCGCTCGCCTCGCTCCTGTCGCTCAGCGCCGGCATGGCCGACCTGCAGGCCTGCTACGGCGACTGCACCCAGCCGCTGCTGCTGCTCAACTCGCCCGACGACCACGTGGTGCCGCCGGAGCAGACCGAGTTCCTGGCCGGCGCCTGGGGGGGCCCGGTCGAACGGGTGACGCTGGCCCGCAGCTTCCACGTGGCCACCCAGGACCACGACGCCGAGCTGATTCAGCAGCAGGCCGTGGCGTTCGCGCGCCGTGTGTGCGGCGCCTCCGCCCGCTAGCGTTCGCCGACGGTGTCCCCCTCCTTCGCGTCGATCGTGGCGTCCATCCCCAGCCCGTCATCGGGCGCCATACACATCGGCTCGCTCCAGCTGCGCGCCTACGGGCTGATGATCGCGCTCGGGGCCATCGCCGCGGTGTGGCTCGGCGGTCGTCGTCTCGAGAAGGCCGGCACCGGCACGCGCGAGGACATGAGCGCGGTCGCCATGTGGGCGCTGCCGGCCGGCGTGATCGGCGCCCGGCTCTACCACGTGGCCACCGATTGGAAGAGCTTCCAGGGCGACTGGCTGCGGGCGTTCAAGATCTGGGAGGGCGGCCTCGGCATCTGGGGCGGCATCGCCCTCGGCACCATCGTCGGCGCGTGGGCGTGCCGCCGTCGGGGCGTGTCGGTCGGCGCCATGCTGCGCGCCACGACGCCTGCGCTGCCGCTGGCCCAGGCCATCGGTCGTTGGGGCAATTGGTGGAACCAGGAGCTGTTCGGTCGGCCGACGACGCTGCCCTGGGCGCTGCGGATCGACGAGCCGAACCGTCCGGCCATCTATCGAGACATCGCCACGTTCCACCCCACGTTCCTGTACGAGTCGATCTGGACGGCGCTGCTGTGCGTCGCGCTCATCCAGATCGACAAGCGGTTCAAGCTGCGGCCCGGCCGGCTGTTCGCCATCTACGTGGCGGGCTACTGCTCGGCCCGCTTCTTCCTCGAGCGCCTGCGCGTCGATCCGGCGTCCAAGGTGGCCGGCCTGCGCATCAACGAGTGGGTGTCGGCCGTCGGGTTCGTGGTGTCCGTGGCCTACGTCGTGTTCGGCCCGAAGGGAGGCGGCGACGGCGACGATGCCCCCGTCGAGGCCGACGCCGACGCCGACGCCGACGACCAGGTGGTCGGTGCGGGCGCGGACGTGGGCAGCGATCCGGCGGTGACCGCCGCGCTCGGCGCCTATGCCTTCGACGGTGGCGCCTCGCTGGGCGCGGCGCCGGCGCCGGCGCCCCGCAAGCCCGTGGACCTCGGGGGCGATCCCGAGGTGTCGAGCGCGCTCGGCAAGTTCGCGTTCGACGGCCTGCCCGACTACGTGCCGCCGCCGAAGCCCGAGCCGAAGCCTGCTGCCGGTGCCGGCGCCGACGGCGAGGTGCAGGCGGGCGGCGACGAGGTCGACTCGGCCGCGCTCGACGGCGAGCCCGAGGCGTAGGGCCGCAGGCGACCTCCCGGCTCAGGTCCACTCGACGACGGCGGGCCGCGACCCTTCTCCATGGTCGGCCCCGGGCACGTCAGCGCGGCGGTCGCGGCTTGGCCCGAGCGGTGGCCGGGGCGGTGAGCGGGTCCTCGGGCCAAGGGTGCTTGGGGTACCGGCCGCGCAGCTCGGCGCGCACCTGGGCGTAGCCGGTGGCCCAGAAGCTCGCCAGGTCGCTGGTCACCTGCACGGGCCGGCCGGCCGGCGACAGCAGGTGCACCACCACGGGCACGCGCCCGCCGGCCACACGGGGCGTCTCGGTCAGCCCGAACAGTTCCTGCAGCTTCACCGCCAGCACCGGGGGGTCGGCGTCGTAGTCGAGCGCGATGGCCGACCCGGACGGCACCGTCAGGCGCTCGGGCGCCAGCTCGTCGAGCTGGCGGGGGAGCGGCCACGGCAACCGCGTGCCGAGGGCGACGGCCAGGTCGACACGGGCCAGATCGGCGCGGCGCCCGGCCCCGCCGAGGTGTGGTGCGAGCCAGTCCTCGAGCGTCGCCAGCAGCGTGGCGTCGTCGAGGCGCGGCCACGGTGGGCCCAGGTGCCGGGCCAGCAGGTCGACTCGGGCGCGCCACCGCAGCACGGTCGGCGTCCACGGCAGCAGCGCCAGGCCATCGCGACGCACGCCGTCGAGCAGCGCGGCGACGCGGTCGGCGGGCGTGACGTCGGCCGCCGGTGTGCGGGCCAGCACCAGCGCGCCGAGCCGGCGCACGTGTTCGGCCACGACGTCGCCCGTCGCCGGATCCCATCCGACGACGCGCTCGGTGCGCACCGTGTCGCCGTCCACCTCGTCGAGCCGCACGGGTGCGGCGAGGCGGATGCGCGCGTCGCCGCCCGGTGTCGTGCCGCCGTCGAGGTCCGCCACCGCCAGCCACGGCTGGCCCGCCAACGGGTCGTGGTCGGCCAGCGCCGCGCCCGAACCGTTGGCCAACAGGTACCGCGTGCGAGACCCCGGACGCAGCTGGGCGACGCGCTCGGGATAGGCCAGCGCCACGTGGGCCCCGAGCCGGTCGTGATCGACGGGCCCGTCGCCGCGGCCGCCGCGCAGCCGGGCCAGCCGGTCGATGTCGGCGCGCACGCGCGCCACCGTGCCCCGGTCGACGTCTCGGCCGCGTCCGCCGAGCGCGAGCACGCGCTCGCCCAGGTCGGCCGTGCGTGCCGCTGGGCCGCGCAGCACGTCGCGTTCCGACAGCAGCGCGGCCACCACAGCGGCGGTCGGCAGCTCGCCGCGCCTCAACAGGTGGCCGAGGCGTGGGTGGACGGGAAGGTCGGCCACGGCCCGACCGTGGTCGGTGAGCCGGCCCGAGTCGTCGAGCACGCCGAGCCCGACGAGCAGGGTCCGCGCCGCGGTCAGCCGGGCCAGCGGCGGCGGGTCGAGCCACGCCAGGCCGTCGCCCGACGGCGCGCCCCACCGGGCCAGGTCGACGGCGAGCGTGGTCAGGTCGCCGACGGTGATCTCGGGCTGCTCCGCGGGCAGAAGCCGGGCGTCCTCCGACTCGCCCCACAGCCGGTGGCAGACGCCCGGCGCCTGACGACCGGCGCGCCCGCGCCGCTGGTCGGCCGAGGCCCGCGACACGCGAACCGTCTCGAGCCGGCCCATGCCGTGGGCGACGTCGAAGCGAGGGACGCGGGCCAGCCCGCCGTCGACCACGACGCGCACCCCGTCGATGGTCAGGCTGGTCTCGGCGATCGAGGTGGCCAGCACCACCTTGCGCCGCCCGGCCGGGTCGGGGGCCAGCGCCCGGTCCTGGTCGGCCATCGGCAGCGTGCCGTGCAGGGGCAGCAGGGCCACGCCGCGCTCGTCGACGCGCTCGGCCAACAGCCGTTGGACGCGCCCGATCTCGCCCGCACCGGGGCAGAACGCCAGCACGTCGCCGTCCGCGCCGGCCAGGGCCGCAACCACCGCGTCGGCCATGGCCCGGTCCCACGGCCGGTCGGCTGGCGTCGGGTGGAACACGGTGCGCACCGGGTGCATGCGTCCCTCGCTCACGATCACCGGCGCGTCGCCCAGCAGGTGCGCCACGGGTTCGGCGGCGAGCGTGGCCGACATGACGACGAGCCGGAGGTCGTCGCGCAACGAGCGCTGCACGTCGACGCAGAACGCCAGGCCCAGGTCGCCGTCGAGGCTGCGCTCGTGGAACTCGTCGAACACCACGGCGGCGACGCCCTCGAGCGCGGCATCGGCGTGGAGCATGCGCACCAGCACGCCCTCGGTCACGACCTCGATCCGAGTCGCCGCGCTGACCTTCGTGTCGCCCCGCATCCGGTGGCCGACGAGCCCGCCGACGGAGGAACCGGTCAGCTCGGCCATGCGGCGGGCGGCGGCCCGGGTGGCCAGCCGTCGGGGCTCGAGCACGACGACCCGCCCGCCGGCCGCCCAGGGCTGCGAGGCGAGGGCCAGGGGGACGAGCGTGGTCTTGCCCGCGCCCGGCGGCGCCACGAGCACGGCGTTCGGCCCCGTGCTCAGCGCGCCGGCGAGCGCGTCGAGCACCGCCCGCACGGGCAGG
>JANPGL010000188.1:0-5665 GCA_031423915.1 Actinomycetes bacterium
CCGGGTGGCCGCTTCCTCCGCCACGCTCAAGCGAGCGCGCCCACCGTTCGGGTAGGCCAGCTCCACCACGACCTCGGCCCGGCCGTCGTGACCGGGGCCCAGCGTGGCGCCCACGATCGTGGGGCCTGTGCCGGCGCTCACGCCGGTGGCGGCTCCACGTAGACGATGTCGCTCGGCAGCACCTCGCCGGGCGCCCCGACCGGGAACACCCGCATGGCCAGGTGCAGGTTCCACGACAGCAGCGTCTGCGCGCCGTCGGGACCCGGGCCGAGCTCCCGCTCGGCCAACGCCGTCAGCGTGTCGCCCGCCCGCGGATGGACATAACGTCGAGGTTCCCCCATTGGGCGATCGTAGCGTCGGGCCGGGGTGACCGAACCAGCCGGTGCCACCGGTGCGACACTACGGGCGATGGCGGACGAGCAGCACACGACCGACGGCGGGCCGCCCGTGGGTGAGCCGCGACCTGCCGGCCCGGGCCGATGGCTGCGGTGGGGTTCGGTGTTCGTCGACATCGAGCCGCCCGCCGCGGCGAACCCGTGGACCACGCCCGGCGTGGAGCCGCCACCTCCGCCGGACGCCGCTCCGCTGGCCGCGACGCCGTCCGACGCTCGTCGCAACGCCCTGCTGTTCGGCCTGGCCGCCGTCGTGGCCGCCTTGCTGGGGTTCCTGCTCGTGGCTGCGTTCACCCACAACGACCGGCCGCCGGTCCTGGCGGTGACCCCGTCGACCACCCGCCCACGGTCGACCACCACGACGCGCCCGTCGTTCGCACCCCCGACGAGCCCGACCACGGTGCCCCGCCCCTCGACCGTGCCGACCACCGCCCCCGCGGCCACGGCGCCCACCACCGCGCCGGCCGGGGCCACCACGACGGCCGGTCGCGCCGGCGGACCGATCACGATCCCCGAAGGGGTACCGCCCTCGGCGCCCGTCGCGCCGGTCGTGCCCGTTGCGCCGACGACGACCGCCCCGCCGCCGACGACGACGTCGCCGACGACGACCGCCGGCCCCCGGGCCTTCCTGGGCGTCACCGTGGAGCAGACCCTCGGCGAGGGCGTGAGGGTGGTCGACGTGTTGCCGTCGACCGGTGCGGCGGCCGCCGGGCTGCTGCCGGGCGATGTGATCGCGGCCGTCGACGCCACGGCCGTGGCGTCACCCGACGAGCTGGGCGCGGCGATCGTGGCCCACCGGCCCGGCGACTCGGTGACCGTCAGCGTGCTGCGCAACGGCGCCACGGTGACGGTTCGGGCCACGCTCGGCGCCCGCTGACCGCGACGAGCTGCCGTCGGCGGCGCGCCGCCGCGGGCTCAGTAGCGGAAGGCGCCGACCACGTCGCCGAGCTCGTGGGCCAGCCGGCTGAGGTCGTCGGCCGACCGGCGGGTGTGGCCGGCGGCGTCGCTGGCCTCCAACGCGGCCGCCTGCACCAGCTCGACGGCCGACAGCACGTCGTGGGCGTCGCCCTCGGCGCCGAGGAGCGTGCCGCGGATCGTGGCGGTCGTGGCCGTCTGTTCCTCGACGGCGGCGGCGATGGTGCTCTGGGTGTCGTTGATCAGCCCGATGGTCGACACGATGTCGGCGATGGCGGCCACGGCCGCGTTCGTGTCGTGCTGGATCGTCTCGACGCGCGTGGCGATCTCGGACGTGGCCCGCGTCGTCTCGACCGCCAGCTCCTTCACCTCGTTGGCCACGACGGCGAAGCCCTTGCCGTACTCCCCGGCCCGGGCGGCCTCGATCGTGGCGTTGAGGGCGAGCAGGTTCGTCTGACCGGCGATGCGCTCGATGAGGGCGACGACGCTGGCGATCTGCTGCGACGAGTCGCCGAGCTGGCGCACGTTGGCGGCTGCGTTGGTGGCCACACGCAGCGCCTCCGAAGCGACCGAGGCCGCCTCGTTCGCCGAGCGGGCGATCTCGAGCACCACGTGGTTCAGCTCATCGGCCGAGTTCGACACCTGCGACACCGACTGGGACACGCCCTTCACGCCGAAGCCGGCGCCGGCCGCGTGCTCGCGGGACTGGTCGGCCGAGGCGTGCATCTGGTTGCTCACGGCGCTGAGCTCCTCGGCGGCGTCGGTCAGCTGACCGACCCGCTGGGCGATCGTGCCCATCGAACCCGCCAACTTGGCCACGAAGCGGTTGAACGAGTCGGCCAGGGCCTCGAGCTCCCTACCGCCGCGGGGCTCGGCCCGCTGGGTCAGGTCGCCATCGCCGTCCGCGATCTGATCGAGCCGGTCGTTCAACCCCTGCAGCGGACGGATCACGGATCGGGCGATGAACACCGCCGCCACCGCCAGCAGCACGGCCGCGGCGACGAGCACGATCAGCACCGCGCCCGATGCGGCCCGCCTGGAGTCCCGAGCGTCCTTCGCGGCGTCGGTGCCGACCTGCTCGATGGCGTCGGCCACCTTGGGGAGCTTCTCCTCGAGCACGCTGAACTGTTCCGCGAAGCGGGGCAGCGCGGCGCGGGCGGCGGCCTGGTCGGTGCGTGCGAGGGCCAACACCTGGTTGGCGCGGTTCGCGTACTCGCCGACGTCGGCGCGAACGGTCTCGACCGCCTGGGCCACCGCGGGCGAGTCGGCGGCGGCGGTGGCCTCGTCGAGCTGCTTCTGCAGGTCTCCGGTCTGGCCGGCGGCCTTGTCGATCAGCGTGGAGCGGGTGGCGGCGTCGTCCGTGGCGATCGCCACGAGCACGCCGCCTCGGATGGCGTCGTGGGCCATGTCGGCGAGCACGCCGGCGCGCACGGCCCCGACCACGGTGCTGAGGCGCTCGGACGCCCGCCCTTCCCGGGCGATGCCCTGCGTGGCAGCGACGCCGAGCGCGGCGACGGCGGCGAGGCCGCATCCGGCGAGCAGTGCGAACTTGGTGCGGATGGAGGGGTTGAGCAGCATGAACGGCTCCGATGGTGGCGTGCGGGGGGCGTCCTGGCGGAAGGGTGGGCGCCAACCCGGTCGGCCTACTCGACGTAGGCTTTAGTCAAGGTTCCTTCTGCATCGACGGGAGTGGTGGCCGTGACCTACGCCGGGGAGCGTCGTGTGATCGACGCTGACAGCCACCTCATGGAGTGGCCCACGTTCCTGTCCGACCACGCGGATCCGGGGGTGCGCGACGCGCTGCCCGCCATCACGGGCGGGCTGTCCGGTGTCGACGTCCGCCGCGCCGCCCACTCGCCCGACGAGCGGGCCGCGCTGGTGGCGCTCGGCGATGAGCTCACCAAGCGCGGACCGAAGTGGCACGACGCGCTCGGCGCGGTCGACCGGAGTGAACGGGCCGAGGCCCTCGACCTGCTCGGGTTCGAGCGTCAGGTCGTCTACTCGTCGCTGTGCGCACCGCTGTTCACCGTCGCCGACGACGACGTGCGCTACGGCGGGTACCGGGCCCACAACCGGGCGATGGCCGAGTTCGTCGCCGCCGACCCGCGCCTCGTCGGGGTGGCGTTGTGCGATCTCGACGATCCGGCGCGGGCCGTGGTCGAGCTCGACGCCGCGCTGGCGCTCGGGCTCGGGCTGGTGTGGCTGCCGGCGAGGGCTCCCGGCGGCCGGTCGCCCGGCCATCCCGCTCACGATCCCTTCTGGTCGCGCCTGGCCGAAGCCGGCGTGCCGTTCGTGCTCCACGTCGGCAGCGGCCCGCTCCCGATCGGTGACGACTGGATGCACGACGGTCGCGGCCAGCAAACGGCGAGAGGTGGCGCCGAGGTGATCGGCTCGAAGGACTTCATGGTGGTGTACCAGCCGGCCGAGCGATTCCTGTCGGTCGTGGTGCTCGACGGTGTCCTCGAACGCCTACCGACGTTGCGGGGCGGCGCCATCGAGATGGGGGCCGGCTGGGTGCCGGCCATGCTGCGCCGTCTCGACGAGGCCGTCGGCATCTGGTCGCGCTCGGAGCCCCACCTGGCGGCGTTCGAGCGGCTGCCGAGCGAGCAGGCGGCGGCCCAGCTGCGCTTCACGCCGTACCCCTTCGAGGACGTCGGTCGGCTGGTGGGCGAGAGCGATGCCGCGCTCTACCTGTTCTCGTCCGACTACCCGCACGCCGAGGGTGGGCGCGACCCGTTGGGCCGTTTCGCGCGCACGCTGGAGACGAGCGCACCGGGCGCCGCCGAGGCCTTTTTCGCCGCCAACGCCGCGGCCTGGCTCGGCTGAGCGTCGCGCCGCGTCAGCAGGCGGTCGACGGGATGCCGCTGGTCGTCAGCCATTCGCCGACGGCGGCCCCGGCGGCGTCCTGAGCGACGAGTCGGATCTCGATCTGCGAACCCGGCGGCAGGTTGTCCAGTACCAGGGGGGCCAGCTGGTCCGGCGACGACCACGAGCCGGCCGTCACCCACGTGGCGGCCCCGCCACGGCGCCAGGCGACCTCGTAGTGGGTGGCGCCCGCCGGCAGCCCGGGCCAGTCGAGCTCGAGCGCCCAGCCGTTCCCCGGGCGTGGGCACTGGGCGCTGGCCCGCATCGCCGGAGCGCTCGTTGCCGCGCCGGTGGGCCGGGTCACCGCCACCGCTCCACCCAGGCCCGGCGCGGGGCTCGAGTCGTCGTGTAGCAGCGTGCCGGTGACGAAGGCGGCCGCGCCGGCCAGGGCCAGCGCCGCGCCCAGCCGGAGGGCGCGAGGGAGCAGGAGGGGACGCGGCCGGGTCGACGCTACGGCTGCGATCGGGGCGGCGGTGACCGTCGGCGCGACGGGTGGTGCGGGGGTGCGGGCGCCCTCGGCGGCGACCGGTGCGACGGCCGCGCCGGACTGGCCACGGCGGACCACCCGGGTCGCCTCCTGGACGAGCCGCTCCACTTCGTGGGGCAGCACGGTGGCGGCCCGGTCGGCGATGAACGGCAGCAGCTCGCCTGGGGTGAGCACGCGCACGCCGTCGACCGACAGGTGGCGGCGGGGCAGGTCGCCCTCGGCGAAGCACATGGCGGTGACCACGGGGGCGTCGAGGACGGCGCCGAGCCGGGCCGCCTCGAGCGCGAGCGCCTCGAACTCGCGCCGCATGGGGAATCGGCCCCGCCAGAGGGTGCCGCTGCCGTAGCGGACCGTGCCGTCGTGGACCTTGGTGTCGAGCAGGAAGACGCCGGTCGGGCCGACGACGAGGTGGTCGACGTTGGACGGCGAGCCGGGCAGGCGGAGGTCGTGGAGCGTCACGTAGAGCGGCGGGAGCCAGGCCAGCGTGGCGGCGGTGCGCTCCTCGGCCTGCGCGCCGCGTTCCCACCGGTCGGCAGATCGCAGGAGTTCGGCGGCGCGCTCTCGGCGGCGTTCGGCTTCCTTCCGCGCTGAGCGCCCGGGCACGGTGCGGACGGTGCTCGACTCATCCCTCTCCGTGTGCGACGTCACCGTTGCGCACCCTATGGCTGGGGTCGGTGAGCGAGTGCCGGTCGCGTGGCGTTCGCCGAGGGCGAATTCCGATTGCCGGACCCGACGGACCGGTGTACCTTGCTACCCAAGAGGTTGGGTAGCTGGGCACTCCCCACACCTCCGACGAGAGGGGGTTCCTGGGTCCAGACGATGTGCAGCTCGACCATGAACGACCGATGGAGGTTCTCGCATGAAACGGATCGGGGAAAGCGCGGTCACGTACTTCGTGACCGTCCTCGTACTGGTGGCGCTGGGCCTGGCCGCTGGGACGAACCTGATGCTCCACTGACCGTCTGACTCGGCGACCGGCGGCGGTCGGCACGGTGAACGTGCCGCC
>JANPGL010000189.1:0-4189 GCA_031423915.1 Actinomycetes bacterium
CGCGGTCGAGGGTGACTCGGTAGCCGAGTTCCTGCCTTCGGTCCCGAAGGTTTTGCAGCCGTCGGTCGACGGCCCAGCGCGCGCCGGGTTGAAGGGCCAGCTCACCCGCGTCAGCCCGGTGACGGGCGGTGCGCGCTCACGACCGTTGGTGGGACCCGCGCACAGCACAGCGGAGGTGGTAGTCGGGACGTCGGCCGGGCGATCATCAGAACCCTGCTGCGCACCGGGGTGCCCCCACACGACCGTGCCGCGTCCACGGTCGGCGTGGAACCGTCCCGAACGCCTGGGCCGATCGACACCTGGATCAACACGGCCGCCGTGCTGGTGACCGGGACGGTCGACGAGCAGCCGGTGGCCGAGATCGAGCAGCTACCGCCCTCGCCGTGCGCGAGCGGGCCTCGTGTTGCCGGGCGGTCGGGGCGTGCTCGTCAACCGGTCATCGCTCCTGGCCGTGGTGCCCAGCCCCGTGGTGCCGACGCACGTGATGAGCAAGTATGCCGTTCGCGGGTTGTTGATCGGCCTCCACGCCGCCACCAGGGGTACGGACGGGCGCGTTGCACCGTCTTGCCCGGCACAGTCACCCGAGCCCGCCGCCGCCGTCCTGCGCCGGTGGTGCGACCGCGAGGCGAGCGGACGATAGGCGCCACGGGACGGCGATCATGGTCGCTTACGGGCTCGCACCGCGGCCACCGATGCGCTCGTCGCCGCCGCCTCGGGCCCGGCTGGTGGTGCGGGCCCGGGCGGCGCCGGCATTCCTGGGCGCGCTGTACGAGGCCTCGGCCGCCGTGGCCACCAGCGGTGGCTTGAGCTGGGAGTGTCCTGCGCCGCCGCCGGTGACCCGGTGGGTCGGTCACTCGCTCAACGCGTCGGGCGGTCGGGCAGTCGAAGCGCCGACACGAGGGCGACGTCGTCGTCGACGTAGCCGGTGTCGAGGCGCAACGTGCGGCCGGCGAGCAGGGTGTCGAACAGCTCCTCGGGTGGCGTCGTCGCCAGCGTCCGCGCTACCGCGTCGATGCCGTCGTCGATCGATCGGTCGCGCCGTTCCACGAGGCCGTCGGTGTAGAGGAGCAACAGTTCGCCGGGCTCGAACGGTCGGGTGCTCGGCGGCCTCGACTGCGCCGGGAACCCGAGCCACGGACGATGCGAGTCGGTCAGCAGCTCGACGCCGGTGGGCGTGCGCACCATCGGGTAGGGGTGGCCGGCGTTCAGGTAATGGAGCACTGGCTCGTGCAATGGGATCTCGACGAGCGTGGCTGACGCATAGGTGCCGCGGCGCCGCAGGCAGGCGTCGGCCTCCTCGATCGCGTGCTCCATGGTGGCGCCGCGATCGAGTACGTGACGGAGTAGGGACTTCACCTCGGCCATCACCGCCACCGCCTCCGGCCCGTGCCCGGCGATGTCGCCGATGACGAGGAAGGTGGCGTCGGGGCGTTCGACGATCGAGTACCAGTCGCCGCCGAGGCCGACCATGTCGAGCGCCGCCACGTAGCGGACGTCGAGCGCCACGTGCCGGGGCGGGGGCGCCGGCGTGAGCAACGTCGCCTGGAGCCGGAGGAGCACGCCCCTCTCCTGCTCGTGCTGGCGGGCGCGGCGCCAGGCGTGCTGCACCAGACCGGCGACGGTGGCCATGAGATCGTCGTGCGCCGGTGTCCAGGCGCCGTCGTCGGCGTGGACTGCCAGCACGACGCTCACGGCCGGGTCGTCGTACACGGGGAAGTGCCGGCCGGCCACCGGCGCGCCGCCCGGCGCAACGGATTCGACCGTGACCGCCCGCACGCCGAACAGCACGGGCAGCTGCTCGCTGACCGTGTCCTGCACGTCGACGAGGGTCTTGGCGCTCGCCAGGTCGGCGGTGAACTCGCGCAGGCGTTGCATGCCGAGCTCCACGGCCTCGCGGCCGAGCGCCCGCTCGAGCGCACGGCCGAGCACCTCGGCCACCTCGGCAACGGCGCGGCCGACTGACACGACCTCACGCGAGCGAAGCAACCAACGCCAGGCAAAGCCGACCACCCCGATCGCCCCATCGGCCAGCGAGCCCTGCAGCGGCGCACAGACCACGGCCTGGATGCCGGCCCGATCGACTTCTCCGAGGACCGCCGGGTAGGCCTCGGCGTAGGCGTCGCGGCTCGCCACGACCACCGGCCTGACCGTCCGCACGCAGTCGGTCAGCGGCAGGCGCGCATCGATGGCCTGGACGGCGAACAGCTCGCCGAGCCCACCGTCCATGGTCGGGTCGTGGACCACCACGAGCTTGCCGGGGTCGGTGGGGTCGACGACGCCCACGTTCGTGTGGTCCGCGCCCAGCACGGCCCCCGCTCGCGCGGCAGCTACCCGCACCACCGACCGCGGATCGGTGGCCGTGGCCAGATCGTCGGCCAGTGCCGCCAAGCGGACCCGCCGCTCGGCCTCCTCCCGAGCCGCAGTGCGGTCACGCCGATCCCGATCGGCGAACAGGCCCGCCGCCGCCGCGAGCGCGATGGTGGCGCCCAGCACCACGAACGGGAGCACGGCGAACGGTGTGCCGCGCTGGTCGCGGGCGATCAGGGTGATCTCGCGCCCGCCCGCGTCGAACACGCGGCGCTCGCCCGACTGGTGGCCGTCGACCACGACCTCGCCGTCGACCAGCAGCGTCACCCGGTCGGTGGCGATGCCCGGGATGTCCGCCAGGTTCTCGATGAGGGTCGACGCCGTCAGGCCGCTCGAGACCGCGCCGATAGGCCTACCGCCCGGGTCGCGGACGGCGAGGATCACGTACAGACCGGGCCGTCCGCTCGTGGCCAGCCGGATGGGTCCCACGATCACCGGATCGACGCTGACGAACGCCTGGCGCTCGCCGTCCCGGCGGACCGGGTCGCTGGTGACATCGAAACCGAGCACCGAACGCGTCGTGTCGTTCGCCGGGTCCACCAGTCGCACCGGCACGTAGCGATCGCGGATCGCTGCGGCGGTGAACCCGCCGGCGCCGTCGGTGTCGCGGATGCCGTAGCCCGTCCTCGCCTCCCACGCGGCGCGGTCCCCACCGTCGATGATGTCGCCGTAGGCCAGGCCGACGAAGGCCGAGGCGCGTCGGACCTCGGCGCCGAACGCGGCGAACTCGGCGGCGTCGACCGAGCCGTCGACCGCGAGCGCGCTCATCCCCCGCAACGCGCTGAGGCTGCTGCGCAGATCCAGGGACAGCCGTTCCGCCGCCTGGTCGAGCGTCTGAGCCTCGAGCCGACGATCGTTCGCGCGCTCGACGCCGAACGCGAGCACCGTCGCCGTGGCCCCGAGGACCACAAGGCCGCTCAAGGCCACGACCCCCGAGGAACGCCTCCACAACGCCCGTGACATCTCCCGCAGTATCGCGTGATCCGAACTACCCCTGATGCAGGACGGCCAGTGCAGCACATCGTGCCGTGGGAACGCCTGTCTGACACGGGGCTAGCGTCGCGACGATGCGGACACGGGTGAACAACGACGCCGGCGGGTCGGGATGAGCGGGTCGCTGGCCGACGTCCTCGACGCGGTCGATGGGCTGCAGGTGCCGATGCTGGACCTGATCGGCGAGATGCTGCGCATTCCCAGTATCGGTGGCACCGACGGCGAGAACGACGCGCAGGCGTTCCTGGCCGGCGTGTTCGATCGTGCCGGGCTCGACGTCGACCACTGGCCCATCGACCTCGAGGCGATGCGGTCCGACCCCGAGTTCCCCGGCATGGAGGTCGACCGGCGCGAGGCCTGGGGCCTCGTCGGGCGACGAGCCGGCACGGGCGACGGCGCGGCGCTGATGCTCAACGGCCACGTCGACGTGGTGCCCATCGGCGACCCCGACGCGTGGGCCACCCCACCGTTCGAGGCGGGCGTGCACAACGGCCGCCTCTACGGGCGAGGCGCGTGCGACATGAAGGCCGGCCTCGTCGCCGCGTTCTGGGCCGCGGAAGCGCTGCGGGCGTCCGGCGTGCGGCTGCGCGGTGACGTCGTCATCGCGTCGGTCCAGGGCGAGGAGGATGGCGGTCTGGGCACCTTCGCCACCCTGCGGCGAGGCTGGCGGGCGGACGCGTGCGTGATCCCCGAACCGACGTCGTTGGCCATGATCCCGGCCAATTCGGGGGCGCTCACGTTCCGGCTCCGGGTCCGTGGCCAGGCGACCCACGCGGCGCGCCGGTCGTCGGGGGTGAGCGCCATCGAGAAGTTCTGGCCCGTGTGGCAG
>JANPGL010000190.1:0-10319 GCA_031423915.1 Actinomycetes bacterium
GCGGGCGGGCGGGGCGGTGGGGTGTGTTTTGTGGGGGTGGGGGGGGCCGTTGGGGTTCTTCTTGGTGGGGCGGTTTGTGGGGTTGTTGCGGGGGGGGCATGGGGGGGGGTTTTCCGGGGAGGGTGCCGCACGGAACGACGGATCAGCTGATGGAGGCCAGGCCCTGGCCGAAGCGGCCGGCGTGGCTCTTCTCGGCGCGCGCCAGCGTCTCGAGCCACTCGGCGATCTCGGTGAAGCCCTCGTCGCGAGCGGTCTTGGCGAAGCCCGGGTACATCTCGGTGTACTCGTAGGTCTCGCCGGCGACGGCCGACTTCAGGTTCTGCTCGGTCTCGCCGATCGGCTCGCCCGTCGCCGGGTCGCCGACCTGGGCCAGGTACTCGAGATGACCGTGGGCGTGGCCGGTCTCGCCCTCCGCCACCGAGCGGAACAGCATGGCGGTGTCGGGGTAGCCCTCGACGTCGGCCTTCTGCGCGAACCACAGGTAGCGGCGGTTCGCCTGCGACTCGCCGGCGAAGGCTTCCTTCAGGTTCTCGTGGGTCTTGGTGCCCTTGAGGTCAGGCATGGTGGTGTCTCCTTGGATTGGGTGACGTGATGGGGTTACTGGTCAAGCGGTGGTGGATCCGGCCGGAACGCTCGCGCAGCGCGCGCACCGTCCGCTGAAGATGACCTGCGCCCGATCGACCTGGAACCCGCCGAGATCGACGGGTGCGAGCGCAGAGGCGTCGACCTCGACGTCGACGATGGTGTCGCACGCATCGCACACCAGGTGGTGGTGCTCGTCGAGGTTGGGGTCGAACCGAGCGGCGCCGGTGCCGAGATCGAGCGACTGGATCTCGCCCATCTCGGCCAGGTCGTTGAGCGTCTGGTACACGGTGCGCAACGAGATCGACGGCATCTCCCCGGCGACGTCGGCGTAGACCACGTCGGCGGTGGGGTGCCGGTGGTTCCCGTGCATCGCCCGGAAGATGGCGACGCGTTGCGGGGTGATCTTGAGGCCGCGCTGGCGGAACGCCACCGTGAGCTCGTCGGGGCTGCGCACGACCGGGACGATAGGACTCCCGAGGCGCAATCTGCAACTCTTGCTAACAAGAAGTCCATGCAAAGAACGGGACGCAGGCACCCACCGTAGGATCGCGCCGATGCCACCGGTGATGTTCGATCGAGCCACCAACCTGCGCCGTCTGGCCGACGAGTCGTTCGACGTCCTCGTCGTCGGCGCCGGCCTAACGGGCGCCGGGGTCGCGCTCGACGCGGCCGGGCGCGGCCTGAGCGTCGCCCTCGTCGACAAAGGCGACCTGGCCTCGGGCACGTCGTCGAAGTCGTCGAAGCTGGCCCACGGCGGGCTCCGCTACCTGCAGCAGGGCGAGATCGGGCTCGTGTACGAGGCGCTCCACGAACGCCAGCGGCTGCTGCGCAACGCTCCGCACCTCGTGCGGCCCCTCCCCTTCCTCATCCCGGTCATGGCCAAGGGTGGGGTCGTGAACCGCAAGGTCGGTTGGGCGCTCGGCAAGGCCATGTGGCTGTACGACCTCACGGGCGGGGCCCGCATCGGCAAGCTCCACCGAAAGATCGACCGCGAGGCCACGTTGGGCCATCTGCCCACCATGCCCGCCGATCGGTTGGCCTACGGCTACCTGTACTTCGACGCCCAGGTCGACGACGCCCGGCTCACGCTGGCCGTCGCTCGCACCGCCGCGTCGCTCGGCGCCGCGGTGGCCACGTACGCGTCGGTCACCGCATTGCGCCGCGACGGCGCCGGTCGCATCGAGGGCGCCTCGGTCGACGCCGACGGGCGCACGATCGAGGTGCGCGCCCGGGCCGTGGTCAACGCCACCGGGGTGTGGACCGACGACCTGCTGGCGCTGGCGGCGGTCGGCATCCACGAGCCGACGATGCGACCGGCCAAGGGCATCCACCTCACGGTGCCCTGGGACAAGGTGCGCAACGACGTCGCCGTCGTCATCCCCGTGCCCAAGGACAAGCGCAGCCTGTTCCTCGTGCCGTGGCTCCCGAGGGGTGACGGCACGTTCGAGCTGACGTACATCGGCACGACGGACACGGACTACGACGGGCCGCTAAACGACCCGGCGTGCACCCCCGACGACGTGGCCTACGTGCTGCGCGCCCTCAACGCCTCGGTCACCACCGGCGTGACCGAGGCCGACGTCGTCGGCGCGTGGGCGGGGCTGCGGCCGCTCGTGCGCGCCGCGGGCGGCGCCGGTTCGGGCCGCACGGCCGATCTGTCGCGCCGGCACCTCGTGGCCCGCGGTGCCGGCGACCTCGTCACGGTCACCGGCGGCAAGCTCACCACCTACCGGCGCATGGCCGCCGACGCCGTCGACGAGGTCGTGCGCGTGCTCGGCGAGCGGCCCGCCGGGCGCCGACGAAGCCGCACCTCCCGCCAGCGGCTGGCCGGCGCCTGCGCCCGTCCCGACATCACCGATCACCTGGCGACCCGCCACGGCAGCGACGCCGAGGCGCTGCGCGCCCTGGCCGCCGCCGACCCCCGCCTGGCCGAGCCGCTGGTGCCCGGTCTGCCCTACCTCGCCGCCGAGGCGGTGTGGGCGGCCCGCCACGAGATGGCCACGACGTTGTCCGACGTGCTCGATCGCCGCACCCGGGCCCGGCTGCAGGCCCGCCGGGCCACCGCCGACGCGGCCGAGCGCGTCGCCCGCCTGCTGGCCCCCGAGCTCGGGTGGGACGAGGCGCGGGTCGCGGCCGAGGTGGCGCACTACCGGGCCGACGTCGCCGCCGAGCGCGAGGATGCGGGCCTGCCGCTCCTGCCGCACGCCTAGGACCCCGCACACCATGGCCAGCCCCACCCCACCCATCCCCTTCGAGCCGCCGGTCACGCATCGGCGCAGCGAGCTGTCCGGCTCGGTCGTGCACCCCGGCGACGCAGGCCTCGCCGCCCTGGCCGCCACCGGCGCCACGGTCGTCACCGAGGCCGCGCCCGTGATGGAGGCGAGCCGCGACTGGTGGCCGCTCGCCATGGCGTGGGCGGTGACGAACGGGTCGGTGCCGACGGCGGCGGCCTGCGTCGTGCGACCCCACGACGCCACCCAGGTCGCCGCGGTGCTGCGGGTCTGCCACGAACGACGCATCCCGGTCACGGCCGCCGGCGGCCGCTCGGGGGTGTGCGGGGCCAGCGTGCCGCTCGCCGGCGGGGTCGTGCTCGACCTCACGGCACTCGCGGGGATCGTGGCCATCGACGACGAGAGCCTCACCCTCGAGGTGCTGCCCGGCACGTTCGGGCACGAGCTCGAAGCCGACCTGCGGTCGCGCGGCTACACGCTCGGTCACTGGCCCCAGTCCATCGAGCTCTCGACCGTCGGTGGGTGGCTGGCCTGCCGCTCCGCCGGGCAGTACTCGACGCGCTACGGCAAGATCGAGCAGATGGTCGTGGGCCTCGAGGTGGCGCTCGCCGACGGTCGGGTCATCCGCACCGGCGGGTTCCCGGCCGGCGCCGTCGGCCCCGACCTGACGCAGCTGTTCGTCGGCTCCGAGGGCACCCTCGGCGTGATCACGCGGGCCTGGCTCCGGCTCCATCCGCTCCCGCCGGCCGAGCGGCGCGGCGCCTGGGCGTTCCCCACGTTCGAGAGCGGGCTCGACGCCTGCCGGCGCATCCTGCGGCGCGGCGCCACGCCCGCGGTGCTGCGCCTCTACGACGACGTCGAGTCGAAGCGCTCGCACGGCACCGAAGGTGCACACGACCTGCTCGTGCTCGACGAGGGCGAGGACGCTCTGATCGACGCCACGATGGCGATCGTCGCCGAGGAGTGCGAGCGGGCCGGCGCCGTCACCGCCGACGTGGCGCTGGTGGAGCGCTGGTTGCACCACCGCAACGACGTGTCGGCGCTCGCGTCGCTCACGCGCAAGGGGTTCGTCGTCGACACCCTCGAGGTCGCCGCGCCCTGGTCGGCGCTCCCCCGCCTGTTCGACGAGGTGCGCGCCGCCATGCTGGCGGTGCCCCACGCCCGCGCCGCCACCTGCCACCTCTCGCACAGCTACACCGACGGCGCCTGCCTCTACTTCACCTTCGCGGCGACGCCGCCCACCGAGGAGCGAGACGCCACCTACATCGCCCTGTGGGACGCCGGACAACGCGCCGCGCTCGCCGCGGGCGCCAACCTGTCGCACCACCACGGCATCGGCCTGAACCGGGCCCGGTTCGTGGCCGAGGCGCTCGGCGAGGCGCACGACGTGCTGCGCGTCGTGAAGGCGGCGCTCGATCCGCACGGCGTGCTCAACCCCGGCAAGATGGGCTTCGGTTCGTTCGGTGAGGACACGCCGTGGCCGTGATCGATCGGGCCGCCTGGGACACTGCGGCGCTGCGCGACGGCATCGGCGTCGCCGCGCTGGGCGCCGTGCCGTTCGGCGTGATCGGACGGCTCGTGCTCGACAACGGCAGGCACACCGACCTGCTCGGCGTCTTCGCCCTGCTGGTGCTGGTGGCGCTGGTGCTGGGTGGCGGCGTGGCAGCGTGGCGGCAGCGGCTCGGCCGGCCCCTGTCGCACGGCATCGCCACCGCGCTGGTCACGTTCGCCGCCGTCCAGCTCGTCGGCATCGTGCGGCGCTCCGCCGCGGGCGACGACATCCGGTGGGGCCGCATCGTGTCGAGTGCGCTCCTGTCGCTGATCGCCGGCACGATCGGCGGGCTCCTCGGCAGCTTCCTGCAGCGCCAGGGCATGCACTCCCGGCAGCCGTGAGCCGGCGGCGTACGCTGCCGAACCGATGACCGCCTCCTCGCTTCTCGTGGTCGATGTCGGCACGTCCGGCCTGCGCGCCGCCGTCGTTCGCCCCGACGCCACCGTCACCGCCGTCCACTACCGGCCGCTGGCCCCGAGCACGCCGTTCCCCGGCATGGTCGAGTTCGACGCCGAGGCCATGGCCGCCGCCGTGCTCGACGTGGCCCACGCCGCGCTGGCCGAGGGCGGCCCGGTGGCCGCGGTCGGCATCACGACGCAGCGCGCCTCGACCATCGTGTGGGATCGGGTCACGGGCCGCCCCGTCGGCCCGGGGCTCGGCTGGCAGGACCTGCGCACGGTGTTCGACTGCATGACCATCGCCGGCGAGCACGGCCTGCGTCTGGCCCCCAACCAGTCGGCCACCAAGCTGCGCTGGCTGCTCGGCAACTCGGGTGACCTGGCGGGCCGGGACCTGGCGTTCGGCACCGTCGACTCGTGGGTGGCGTGGACGCTGTCGCAGGGCGCGCTGCACGTGACCGACCGCACGAACGCCGGCCTCACCGGTCTGATGGACCCCAACGCCGTCGACTGGGACGACCGCGCCGTCGAGCTCATGGGCGCCACCCGGGCCATGCTCCCCCGCCTGGTCGACACGAGCGGGGTGATCGGCGAGGCCACGGCGCTGCCGGGCGCGCCGGTGATCGCCGGCCTGGCCGGCGACCAGCAGGCCTCGCTCCTCGGCCAGTCGTGCGTGCGACCCGGCCAGGCCAAGATCACCTTCGGCACCGGCGGCATGCTCGACGTGTGCGTCGGCCCGGAGCGGCCGGCGAACCTCGGTCGCGGACCGCACGGCACCTTCCCCATCGTGGCGTGGACCCGCAGCGGCGCCCTGACCTGGGGCGTCGAGGCCATCATGTTGTCGGCCGGCACGAACGTCGAGTGGCTCGTCGAGGACCTGGGGCTGATCGCCACGCCGGCCGAGAGCCACGCGGTGGCGTCGAGCTGCGCCGACGCCGGCGGCGTGGTGTACGTCCCGGCCCTGCTGGGTCTGGGCACCCCGAACTGGGACTACGGCGCTCGCGGCACCCTGCTCGGCATCACCCGCGGCACCGGTCGGCCCCACGTCGTGCGGGCGGTGCTCGAGGGCGTCGCCCATCGAGGCGCCGACCTGGTCGAGGCGGCCGAGGCCGACGCCGGCGTGTCGATCGACGTGCTCCGCGTCGACGGCGGCATGGCCGCCAACCCGACGTTCGTCCAGGCGGTGGCCGATGCCGCCGACCGCCCGGTGGAAGTGGCACCGATCCTCGAAGCGACCACGCTGGGGGCCGGGTACCTCGCCGGGCTGGCCGTGGGCACCTGGTCGAGCCCCGACGACCTGGAAGGCGCCTGGCGGCCCATCGCCCGGGTCGAACCCGGACGATCCGCCGAACGGGCCGCCGACCGGGCCCGCTGGGCCGAAGCGGTGACCCGGGCCACCCGCTGGATCCCCGAGTTGTCGTCGGTCGACTTCTAGAGTCACTTTCCGCAGTGCCGCCTAGATTTGCTGCGTTGCCCACCGGCCCGAAAGGCTGGTCCGTCGAACGAACACCTGCCGCACCTGGACGGGTGCAAGGAGAGCCAATGGACGTCACCCGGCTGCGTCGCCTGTTGCGAGAAGTAGACGAGGAACATCGCGACACGCTCCGCAACGTCACGGACGACCTGACGGCCGCGGCCGATGCGGCGTCCCGGCGTTCGTTCCTGCGGGGATCGCTGCTGGTCGGCGGCGCGGCTGCGCTCGTGGCAGGCCCGATGGCGGCCGCCGCGTCGGCGACCGGCACCACCACGACGGCGCCGCCCAAGCAGCCGCTGCCGGCCGACATCGAACTGCTCACGTGGGCCCAGTCGCTCGAGCTCGCCGCCGTCGCCGTGTACGACGCGGCCCTGGCCGGCAAGCGGCTGAGCGACAAGGTCGTGCCCGCCGCCGCGCTGTTCCGCCGCCACCACATCGACCACGCCGAAGCCATCGGCGCCCTCGCCGGCAAGTCGGCCCGCGGCATCGCCAACCCGGGCCTCGTCAAGGCCTTCGGGCCGAAGGTGGCCAACGCAACGTCCGAAGCCGAGGTGCTCGGCATCGCCTTCGATCTGGAGAACGCGGCCGCCTCCACGTACGGCCTGGCGCTCGGCGTGCTCCTGGGCACGAACGCTTCGGCGCTCGTCGCCTCGATCCAGCCCATCGAGGCTCGCCACGCCGTCGTCCTCGGCGATGTCCTGGGCAAGTCCCTGAACGCCCAGGTGCCCCAGTTCCAGGCGTCGGACACCAAAGGCGGCGCCATCGATCCCGCCGCCTACCCCCTCGAAGGATGAGCGCCATGGACATCTCCCGCGACGAGTTGAACCGCGAACGTCGGGCCATCGACCAGGCCAACACCGAGGCCATGCGCTCCCACGCCAGCGTTCTGGCCGCGGCGTTCGAAGACGACGATGCCGCCTCGGCCGACGACAAGGCCACACTGCTGCTCGGCGGCCTCGCCCGCCGGCGCTTCCTGACCATCGGCGGCTTCTCGGTGGCCACCGCCGCCGTGCTGGCGGCGTGCGGCAAGAAGGCCGCGCCCGAAGCCGTGCCCCAGGCCGGCCAGACGCCGGTGACGACCGCCCTGGTCACGCGCAACTACAACGACGTCGTGCTGCTGCGTACGGCCGCCTCGCTCGAGCGCAACGCCATCGCTGCCTACGGCGCGGCCGCCACCTTCCTTAGCGGCGCCACCAAGGCCGCCGCCGAGACCTTCCGCGAGCACCACGAAGCCCACGCCGTCGCGCTCGATGATCAGACGAAGAAGCTCGGCGGCGAGCCGTTCGCCAAGGCGAACCCGGTGGTCGACGAGCGTGTCATCCAGCCGGCGCTCAAGCTCGTGCAGACCGATGTCGACGCGCTGTGGCTCGCCCACGCGCTCGAGGAGGTGGCGGCGCACACCTACCAGACCGTGGTGCCGCTGCTGTCGCTGCCCTCGCTCCGCCAGGCCATCATGAGCATCGGTTCGGTCGAGGCCCGCCACGCCACGGTGCTGGCCAAGGTCCTCGGCGCCGCGCTCGCACCGACGGGTGTGGGCATCCCGGCCGCCGGCCCGTCGACGGTGGCGCCGGCCACCACCACGGCACCGGCCAGCGGCGTGGCCGCACCTCCGCTGTACCTGCTGCCCGGCTCGTTCGAGCCGGTGGCGGCGTCCCTGGTGCACCTGAGCGGCCAGACGCTGTCGGTGGCGCCGCTCGGCCCCAACTCGTTCATTTACTGACCGGCTCGGGCGCCACGGCGCCCGAGCGGTACCATCCCGGGCGACGGTGAGCCGGCCGGGTGGTCGCGGCACGGACGGGGCGACCCGGATCGTGTCGAGGAAGGTCGGGACTCCAGAGGGTACGACGCTGGCGTGAGCCAGGGCGGGGCGACCTGTCGGACAGGGCAACAGAGAGCAGACCGCCGATGGGCCCCGGTTCGCCGGGGCCACAGGTAAGGGTGCAACGGTGCGGTAAGAGCGCACCAGCGTCCGGGGCGACCCGGGCGGCTGGCAACCCCCGTCGGGAGCAAGGTCGAGCAGGAGGCACGGGCGACCCGTCCCGCCCTTTCGGGGGCAGCCTCCGGGTAGACCGCATCAGATGGATGGCCACCGCGGCCGCAAGGCCGTACAGAATCCCGCCTACAGGCCGGCTCACCGTCAACGAGCAGGCCGTTGAGACGCAGCCCCACGTTCTCGGCGCAGTTGGAGACACAGGTGTCTCTGGTCGCGCCGAGAAGACCCTGGGCTCGGGCCGGGCCGGGGCAAGGTCCGGCCGTCGTGACGCACGACCGAGGCCCTCGACGGTTCGATGTGGGCCGTCGGGGGAACGCTGGAGGGGAGACCCCATCAAACGGAGGACACCACCGTGACCACCATCGAGCTCCCCCCGCTCCCCTACGCCGACGACGCGCTGGCCCCCGTCATCAGCGCCGAAACCATCTCGTTCCACTACGGCAAGCATCACAAGACCTACGTGGCCACCCTCAACAAGCTGCTCGGCGAGGCCGGCGCACCGCAGGGCGACCTCGAGGCCATCATCATGGCTGCCAAGCCGGGACCGCTGTTCAACAACGCCGCCCAGGTGTGGAACCACACGTTCTACTGGCACTCGATGACCCCCGACGGCGGAGGCACCCCCTCGGGCGAACTGGCCACGGCTATCGACGCCGCCTTCGGCTCGTTCGACCAGTTCCGCACCCAGTTCGCGGAGAAGGCCACGACCCTGTTCGGCTCGGGGTGGACGTGGTTGGCTCGCAACGCGGCCGGCACGCTCGAGATCCAGCAGACGAAGGACGCCGACCTCCCGTTGAAGCACGGCTCGACGGCGCTCGTCGTCATCGACGTGTGGGAGCACGCCTACTACATCGACCACCGCAACGACCGCAAGAGCTACGTGGCCGGTTGGCTCGACAAGCTGGTCAACTGGGAGTTCGCCGCCAAGAACCTGGCGAACGCCTGACGCAACGGCCTAGCCGGCGAGCATCCGGGCCAGCCAGCCGTTCGTGTCACGACGGCACTGGCGGGCGACTGCGGTCTCGGGTGCGAAGCCGTCGAAGCCGTGCGGCGCGCCCGGGTACACGTGCAGCTCGACCGGCACACCGGCTTGCAGCAGACGCTGGGAGTAGGTGACGTCCTCGTCGAGGAAGCCGTCGAGTGCGCCGACCACCACGAGCGCCTCCGGTAGGCCGCCCACGTCGGTGGCGCGTGCCGGCGCGGCGTACGCGGGTACGTCGGCGCCCGCCAGGCCGCCCAGGTACGCCGACCACCCGAACGCGTTGGCGGACGGGTTCCAGATCGGGACGTCCCACCCGCTCGACACGGTGATCCGCCGGTCGTCGATCATCGGGTACACGAGGAGTTGGAAGGCCACGGGCACCTCGCCGCGGTCGCGCGCCAGCAGCGCCAGCCCCGCGGCCAACCCGCCGCCCGCCGAGGCGCCGCCGATGCCGATGCGGTCGGCGTCGACGCCGAGTTCGGCGGCGTGCGCGTGCACCCAACGCAGCCCGGCGTAGCAGTCCTCGAGCGGCCCGGGGTACGGGGTCTCGGGGGCCAGGCGATAGTCGACGGCCACGCCGACGCACCGGTGCCGCGAGCACCAGCGGTCGAAGCGCTGGTCGTCCTGACGGGCACTGCCGAGCACCATGCCGCCACCGTGCATCCAGTACACGCACGGCAGCGCGCCCTCGACCCCCCGGGGCCGATGGACGCGCACCGCCACATCGGGCGACCCGGCCGGCCCGGGCACCAGGACCTCGCGCCGTTCGACCTCGTCGGACAGCGCGACCCCCTCCCAGTCGGCCGCACGGGCCGCCCGGACGCGGGCGAGGTTCTCGGCCGTGAGGCCCATGGCTGGCAGCGCGGCGATCGCCTCGCGCACCTCGGGATCGAGCAACGCCTGGATGTCCATCGCCGCAGTCTGCGGCGATGGCACCGGCGCGTTCAAGCGGTTCGTGCCACCAGCGCGTCGATCGCCTCGGACACGGCGGCCGGGCGTTCCATCATCAGCTGGTGCCCCGCGCCCGGCACCACCACGAGCTGCGCGCCCACGATGGCCCCCACGATGCGCCGGGCAGCGCGCGCCGGGGTGAGCAGGTCGCGA
>JANPGL010000191.1:0-3258 GCA_031423915.1 Actinomycetes bacterium
GTTCTTCCTCGGCCTTGCCAGCGGCCTGGTCGTGATCCCGCCACTCCTCACGATCGTGTTCCGCCACAAGTACCCGCGCTGGTGGTTCGACTTCAACCTCGCGTTCCTGCGCTTCGACAACCGGGTGAGGAGCTATCTCCTGTTGCTGGGCGACGAGTACCCGTCGACCGACGAGGACCAGTCGGTCCACCTCGACGTCCGGTACCCCGACGTCCGCACCGATCTCAACCGGTGGCGGCCCCTGGTCAAGTGGTTCCTCGCCATCCCCCACTACCTGGTGCTGGCGGTGCTGTGGCCGGTGTTCGTGGTGCTCACCCTGGCCGCGTTCGTTTCCATCGCGTTCACGGGTCGGTACCCGCGCCGGATCTTCGACTTCAACGTCGGCGTGCTCCGCTGGACGTGGCGGGTGGCGTACTACGCCACCAGCGTGCTCGGCACCGACCGGTACCCGCCGTTCACGCTCGGCGCCGCGCCGGACTACCCGGCCACCCTCGATGTGGCTTACCCCGAGCGCCTGTCGCGCGGGCGGGTGTGGGTGAAGTCGTGGTTGTTGGCCATCCCTCATCTGGCGATCGTCGGGCTGCTGACGGCCAACTGGGGCGGGCGTGACGGCGGCCGCGGGGTCGGCTTCGGTGGCGGCCTGCTCGGCCTGCTGGCCCTCGTCGCCGGCGTGGTGCTGCTGGTCCGTGGGCGCTACCACGGCGGCATCTTCGACCTGCTGATGGGTCTCAACCGGTGGATCTACCGTGTCGTCGTCTACGTGGCGCTGATGACCGACGAGTACCCGCCGTTCCGGCTCGACCAGGGCGGTACCGAGCCGCCGGTGCCGTCCGGCGACCCGCTGCCCCCGCCGGCGCCGCCCGTCGCCGCCCGGGAGCTGGCGACGCACTGAACGTGATGGCGTGGGCGTCGCCCCGAGCGGGCGGCGCCCATCGTCGCGTCATCCGGCACGGCGCCGGAACCGAACCTGTGCTCCCGTCGTCGACCCGAGTCGAGCCCGTCGTGACCGACAAAGATGGGCCGATGCCCGAACAGCCCGACGAGCCCTGGTACGCCGTGCGCACGGTGGTGCGCTTCCCGACCGAGGAAGGGCACGAGTCCGCCTACGAGGAGCGCATCACGCTCTGGCGTGCCGCATCGTTCGAGGAGGCCGTCGAGCGGGCGGAGGCCGAGGCCGAGGACTACGCCGACGGCCTCGACGGCGAGACCGTCGGTCTGTCGCAGGCCTACCACCTCGCGGCCGGCGACACGGTGGGCGACGGCGACGAGGTGTTCTCGCTCATCCGCATGAGCGCGCTCCACGCCGACGACTACGTCGACCGCTTCTTCGACACGGGCGAGGAGAGCCAGGGCCGCCTCGAGTAGGGCGGGCTGGTCAACGCGCCAGGTCGAGGATCCGGGCGGCGTCGGCGCACGTGGCGACGGCGCGTTCGTGCGCGGCGCACAGCGCGGCGGCCTCGTGCACGAGCTCGGCGTTGGCGGGCCGGCGGTCGCCACCGAAGAACTCCAACCCGAGGTGGAGGTGGCCCCCGAGCGACAGCGCGTACGAGGCCACGTCGCTGCGCCCCACGTCGCCGCCGACGAGCGACACGGCCCACGGGATGCCGCTGTCGCCGAGGATCTCGAGGTAGGCGTCGAGCGCCGTGCGCGTCGGAGGCAGGCCGAACGGTGCGCCGCCGAACGCGCCGGCGTCGTCGCACAGGTAGAACTTCACCATCGAGCCCGCCGGCAACCGCCCGGCGCGGTGCCACGCCATCACGATGCGCAGGAACCCCGGCTCGTAGATGGCGATGGCCGGGCCGAGCCCGTGGCGGGCGCACGTGGTGAGTTGGTAGGCGACCGTGTCGAGGTCGTTGGCGTACACGAACGACCCGCCGGGCACGCCGTCGCGCCAGCGGCCGAGGTTCACCGAGCCGGGATCGCACAGGCCGAGCCGGGCCAGCCCGCTGGCCGCCAGGGGCTCGAGATGGGTGTGGTCGTGGCCGCCGTCGGCGAGGAAGTTGAACGTGGGGTACAGCAGGGCGTCGGGCCGTACCGCCAGGATCGGCCGCCAGATGGCCAGGTAGGCGGCGGCCGCGTCGTCACCCGAGTACCCCGTGCCATCGAGGTGGTGGTGCACGATCGACGCCCCGGCCTCGAAGCACGCCAAGGCGTCGGCGACGATCTCGTCGGCCGAGCGCGGCACGTGCGGGTTGCGACGCTTCGGGGTGGCGCCGTTGATCGCCGCTTCGATGATCACAGGGTCCATGGGGTGGACCCTACGACGCCGGGATGCTGGCCTCGATCCAGCGCTGGTACTCGGCGAAGACGTCGTCGAGCGTGGCCCGGTCGACCTTCGCGTCCTGCAGCTGCAGGCCGATCATGAGCGCGGTGCCGATGCGGGCGAGGCGCGTCGCCTGTGCGGCAGGGATGCCGAGCTCGCCGAACGTGGCCACGAGCGCGGCGCGCCGGCCCTCTTCGAGACGCCGGTAGGCCGACGCCGCCGGTTCGTACCAGGTGCCCCAGGCACGCACCGCGATCTCGGCTTCGTGCAGCGACGCCACGCCGATGCGGCGCAGCTCGGCGAGACGGGCGCGCGGATCGGTGACGGCGGTGGCCCGGGCCACCGAGCGGGCCAGCAGGTCGGTCGACCAGTAGTCGAGCGTCGCGTGGTGGAACGCGGGCAGGTTCTCGAAGTGGTGGTAGAAGGACCCCTTCGTGGCGCCGACGCGCTCGCACAACGAGGCCAGGGTGAGCTGCTCGGCGCCGCCGTCGGCCAGGAGTGCGAGCGCGGCGTCGTACCAGTCGACCTTGGTCAGGGTCTGCATTGCCCGGAACCATACCGGTTGGTATGTTCACGGGCGCAGTTCGACCCAGGGGAGCGCACCATGACACCGTTCGAAGCCGGCCAGATCTTCGTGACCCCGGCGGCGTACGCGGACCCGGCGAGGTTCGACGAGGCGTGTGCGGTC
Organism: Actinomycetes bacterium; assembly: GCA_031423915.1. GTDB lineage: Bacteria > Actinomycetota > Acidimicrobiia > Acidimicrobiales > Ilumatobacteraceae > JANMAT01. The sequence continues at coordinate 2,952 of JANPGL010000191.1, forward strand.
CTTCGCCGCGAGGACCCGATCCACCTCGTGGAGCATCCTGACTTCGCACCCTTCTACGCCGTCACGCGGCACGCCGACGTGCTGGAGATCGAGGTGCACAACAAGGAGTGGGAGAACGCGCCGCGGCCGGTCATCGCCAACCTCGAGGCCGACCAGCGCCGCATCGAGCAAGGCGACCTGCTGCGCACGCTCATCCACATGGACGACCCCGACCACCGCACCTACCGCGGCCTCACCTCCGACTGGTTCCTGCCCAAGAACCTGGCCAAGCTCGAGGCCCGACTGGCCGACCTGGCCAAGCTGTCGG
>JANPGL010000192.1:0-2504 GCA_031423915.1 Actinomycetes bacterium
CCTCGTCGCCCCGCCGCAGCTGGTCGGCGAGCGAGTCGAGCAGGTCGGGCAGCGCCGCCGCCTCGTTCCGGGCTGGCACGATCACCGCGGCCGCCGGCCGGGCCGCGCCCGGCGGCACGGTCAGCGGCAGGCGCCGCCAGCACAGCACCCACCCACACGCCCACCCGAGCGCGAACGGCAGGACGTCGCGCCAGGTCACCGGACCACGGTACGAGCGGCGAGCAACGACCGCACGATCGCGCACACCCCTATGCTCGCCGCGTGCCCCGCGCCGACGACACCGCCCCCGTCACCTACGTGCTCATCGACGGGGAGAACCTCGACGCCACGCTCGGCGTGAGCGTGCTCCAGCGGCGGCCCCAGCCCGAGGAGCGGCCGCGCTGGGAGCGGGTGCTGGACTTCGCCCAGAAGACGTGGGGCGCACCGACCAAAGGCCTGTTCTTCATCAACGCCAGCTCGGGCAGCCTGCCCATGAGCTTCGTGCAGGCCCTGCAGGCCATCGGGTTCCGACCGGTGCCGCTGTCGGGCCCGCCCGGCATGAAGGTCGTCGACGTCGGCATCCAGCGCACGCTCGAGGCCATCGCCGCCGGGCCGGGCAACGTGCTGCTCGGCAGCCACGACGGCGACTTCCTGGCCCAGACCCGGGCGCTCCTCGGCGGCGAGCGCCACGTGGGCCTGGTCGGCTTCCGCGAGTACGTGAACTCGGCGTTCGTACCGCTGGTCGACGAGGGGTTGGAGATCTTCGACCTCGAGTACGACGCCGGTTCGTTCAACCACGTCCTGCCGCGGGTCCGCATCATCGACATCGCCAGCTTCGACCCGACCGACTTCCTGTAAGCGACCGCAGGGCGCCGATCCACCGATCGGGTCATCGTTGCAGTCGCCAACTATCCTGTCGGTATGTCCACTGTGCGCCGCCAGGAAGCCCAGCCCGCCACCGACGAGATCGTGGAGCTGGCGCCGGGTGTGTTGCGCACCCAGCTCCCGATCGACATGCCCGGGCTCGGCCACGTGAACTGCTACGTGCTGGAGGACAAAGAAGGCTTCGCCCTCGTCGACCCGGGCCTGCCGGGGCCGACCGCCTGGGCCGGGCTCGAGGCGCGCATGAAGCAGGCCGGCGTGCCGCTCGCCAGGGTCCACACGGTCGTCCTCACCCACAGCCACCCCGACCACTTCGGTGGGGCCGCCCGCCTCCAGGCCACCTCGGGCGCCCGCATCGTGTCGCATGCGTCGTTCAAGCTGTTCTGGGAACGTTGGGACGAGCCTGACCTCGACCCCGAGGACGCGGCCGCGCTCGATCAGGACCAGGACCAGCTCAAGGCGAAGATGATGCAGCACTGGAATCGGCCGACGCCGTGGGGCGGCGCCCCGTACGCGCCGATGAACGAACCCGAGCGGCTGAAGATCCGCGAGGAGATGAGCGACCCGCTCGCCGTACCGAAGCCGACCGTGCGCCTCGAGGACGCCGACCACGTGATGCTGGCCGGCCGCGAGTGGATCGCCGTGCACACGCCAGGCCACACGCCCGACCACCTGTGCCTCTACGACCCCACCGAGGGGCTGCTGCTCTCCGGCGACCACGTCCTGCCGACGATCACGCCGCACATCTCCGGCGTCGGCTCGGGCCCCGACCCGTTGAACGACTTCAACCGCTCGCTGAAGCGCATGCACGACTTCACCGGCGTGCGCCTGGTGCTGCCCGCCCACGGCACGCCGTTCACCGACCTGTACTCGCGCGTCGACGCCATCCACGAGCACCACGCCGAGCGGCTCGACCGGCTGCGCCAGGCCGCGGCGGCCACGGGCACGGCGGCCAGCGTCACCGAGATGATGCGCCACCTGTTCTCGGAGCGGGCCTGGGGTTCGATGGCCGAGAGCGAGACCTACGCCCACCTCGGGCACCTCCGGCTGGCGGGCGAGGCCACGACCGAGCGGCACGAGGACGGCCAGCTCTACTACCTCATCACCGAGGCGGGTCTCGGGGCCCTGGCCGGCGAGGGGTGACGGGTGCGGCCGCTACGGCCGCAGCAGCACCTTGATGGCGCCGGTGCCCTTGTCGTGGGCGGTCGCGCAGGCCGTGCGAAGGTCGTCGAGCGCATACTCGTGCGTCACGACCAGGTCCGGCGGCAGCGCGCCGGCGGCGAGCAGGTCGAGCGACACGTCGAAGCTGTGGCGGGCCCCGCCCGGCCCGGCGTCGACGGCATGGCAGAACGCGCCGATCACCTCCAGCTCCTTGAACCACAGCGCAGCGAGATCGACGTGCGCGTTGTGGATGCCGCCGATGATCGTCACCGCACCGCGCTGGGCGGTGGCCCGTAGCGCGGTCGACACCGACACGGGCGTGCCCACGCACTCGATGGTGAGCCCGTAGCCCCCCGACAGCGTCGTACCGTCGCGCTTGCCGCGCCGCAGACCTCCGCCGAGACGGGCCAGGTCGTCCCAGTACGCGCCCTCGTCGTCGGCGTGCACCACATGGTGCGCGCCGAGCGCCGCCGCCGCGGCGG
>JANPGL010000193.1:0-4771 GCA_031423915.1 Actinomycetes bacterium
GCAACGGGTACCCCGGTGCAAGCCGGGCGATGAGCGCGCCAACCAGTCCCGCGCCGGCCAGCCGCACACCACTGCGCCTCGGGTTGCGCGAGAACCTCGCCCCGTTCTCGCTCCTTGTCGGGGTGAATGCGCTCCTGGCCGATCATGCCGCCGACGAGCGCGTTGACGCCCACGAGGAGGCTGAACTGGGCGATGTTCTCGCGCAACCCGAGCCGGAGCGGCACGTGCGATGCGGTCGCGCTCATCGGCCGACACCCAGTGGCTGCCCGGTGGCCGCGGACCACGTGTCGGGGCCGCCGTCGAGGACGACGACGTTGCGGTGCCCGTTGGCGGCCAGGATGCTGGCGCCCGACATGGCGCGTTCCCCGTGGCCGCACATAACCGTGATCGGACCGGGGTCGACCACCGCCGCGCGAAGGGCGCCGAGTTCGATGTTGTCGGCACCGGGCAGGTGGCCTGTGGCGAACTCGCTCGCCTGGCGGACATCGAGGACTCGTCCGACGATCTGGTCCGCGTCGACAAGCGGGAGCGCAGCCGGCGGCCGGCCCGAGGCGTGCCAGGCGTCGATACCGCCCGAGAGCACGCCGATGAGGTTCTCGTGGCCGACGTCGAGGCACTGGCGGACGAGGTCGTCGACGTCCTGGTCGTCGTCGACGACGAACACGAGCGGCCGGCCCGCCTCGACGAGCCAGCCGAGCCAGCTGGCGAAGACCGGGCGGAGCGTGTTCGACAACGCGCCGGGCACGTGGCCGGCGGCGAACGCGGCGATCGGGCGGGCATCCACGACGACCGTGCCGCGGTCGAGCTCGGCAGCGACGTCGTCAGGGCTCAAGCCGGCCAGCCGGGGCAGCGTGTCGTAGCGGGCGGGGCCGCGTCGGTTCAGTTCGGGCAGGCGGGCGAAGTAGGCCGGGAACGTGCCGAACCCGGCGACGAGCTGGGCGACGAAGCGGTCCTCGTCGTGGATGGCGAACAGCGGGTTCGATGCGCGTTCGCGTCCGAGGGTCGAGGTTCGTTCGGAGGCACCCGGCGCCGAGCAGAACGAGCCCGCACCGTGGGTCGGGTACACCGGCAACTCGTCGGGGAACGGGTCGAACCGGCGAAGGCCGGCGAACATCCCGTGCGCCAGTGGCTCGGCGAGATCCGGCCCGCACAGGTCCGTGCGCCCCACCGTGCCCACCATCAGCGATCCCCCCGAGAACAGCGCCACCGGTGCGCCGCGCTCGAGGAGCAGGTAGGCGTGGTGGTCGGACGTGTGGCCGGGCGTCGCCAGCGCGATCAGCTCGACCTCGCCGGCGAGCGTGACGTGCCCGCCGTCGACCACCGGGCGATGCGGCGTCGCGAGACGCGAAGCCGCCGGCGCCACGAACGTCACACCCGCCCGCGCGGCGAGGCCGGGGCTTCCCGTCACGTAGTCGGCGTGCGAGTGGGTGTCGAGCGTCCACGCCAGGCGGAGGCCGAGCGAGTGGGCCGCGTCGGCGTGCGCGATCGGGAACCGGGGCGGGTCGACGATGGCGGCCGTGCCATCGCCCAGGTCGACCAGGTACGACGAGTGGCCGAGGCCTTCGTCGACGAACGCATGGACCCGCACAACTGCCTCCTCAAACAACTGCTTGAATCCTCGCCACGCCCCCGGTAGCTTGTCAAGCAGGTCTTTGAGGATGAGGTGGTCGTGGGCGATCGGGTCAAGAAGGACGCGTTGTTCGACGGGTTCGCCGAGGTGGCCAAGGCACTGGGCAACGGGCGACGCGCCGAACTGGTCGACGTCCTCGCCCAAGGGGAACGCCACGTCGACGAGTTGGCGGCCGCGATCGACCAGAGCGTGGCCAACACCTCGTTCCACCTCCGCGCCCTCGCCACGGTCGGCCTCGTCACGACCCGACGAGACGGCACGCGCATCTACTACCGGCTGGCCTCCGATCACGTCGCCGACCTGTGGGCCGCGCTCCGCTCGGTCGCGGCGGCCCATCATGACGTCATCGACGATCTCGCCGCCGCCTACCTGGGTCACCGTGACGAGCTCGACCAGGTCCCCCGCGACGAACTGGCGCGCCGCCTCGCCGACGGCGATGTGGTCGTGGTCGACGTGCGCCCCGCGGCGGAGTACGCCGCCGGGCACGTGGCCGGGGCGGTATCCATCCCCATCGAGCAGCTCGCCAAGCGAGTACGGGACCTTCCCCCGGAGGTGGAGATCGTCGCGTACTGCCGCGGGCCGTACTGCGTGTTCGCCGACGACGCCGTTCGGCTGTTGCGACGTCGCGGGCGACGTGCCAGCCGACTCGAGGACGGGTTCCCCGAGTGGCGCAACGCCGCGCTCCCGACCGAACCGTATCCCCCAGTCGAAATCGCCTCGTGACCACCGCGACCGAGACCACGGTGCTCGCCACCGATTGGAGCTGACACTATGACCGATCCCGTCCGGTATCCTTTCGGGCTGGTGCTCGACTGCGCCGATCCCGAGCGCCTCGCGTCGTTCTGGTCGGCCGCCCTCCACTACACCATCGCGGGCGCCGCCGGGAGCTACGTCGCGCTCTACCCGCGCAGCGGCAACGGCACCGGTCCCAAGCTCCTCCTGCAGCGCGTGAGCGAGCCCAAGGCGGCCAAGAACCGCATGCACCTCGACATCGACGCCGACGACATCGAGGCAGAAGCCGCCCGCCTGCAGGCGCTCGGCGCACGCCTCGTCGACCGTGAGCCCTGCCACGAGCACGGCACCACCTGGCTCGTCATGGCCGACCCCGAAGGGAACGAGTTCTGCGTGTGCGACGGCGGCCGCGGCCGCCGTTCGGCGACGTGACCTACGTCAGATCGAGCGCGAAGTAGAGCACGCCGTCGGCGGGGTCGGCGACATAGGGCCCGACAAGGTCGAACCTCATCGACCGGTACAGGGCCTGCGCGTGCACCATGGTCGGCAGCGTACTCATCACCTGCCGGCGCAGGCTTCGACCGTCTCGATCATGGGAAGGCAGGCGACACGGTCGTTCGACCATCGCAAGAAGCCGGTGCCGTGCCGGACCATCGCGCCGATGGGGCCGACGGTGCGTTTGCCGCCGGGCGCGTAACGGCACGCGGCGACAGACCGGCAAAGACGGGAGTGGCGAGCAATGTGGACGGCGTGGACCTAGCCGGCGGGTACGGCGGCAAGCGCTCGGGTCAGTCGGCCGGCGGCCTCGCTGGCCAGCTCGCGGAGCAAGTCACCGGTCATGAGCTCCGCCGGGTCGACAGCGCTGATGTGGATGCCGTCATCTGTCTCGCTGAGCACGACGTTGCAGGGCAGCAAGAGGCTGACAGTCTCGTCGAGCTCGAGGGCCCGGGCAGCCAGATTCGGATTGCACGCGCCGAGGATCTTCAGGGGGCGTCGGTCGAGGCCGAGCTTCGCCTTGAAGGTGGCGGCGAGGTCGATCTCGGTGAGGACGCCGAAGCCCTCGCCGGCGAGTCCGGACCGGACGGCGGCCTCGGCATCGGCATCGGCCATGAACAGGCGCGTGGTGGTCTCGATGGCGCGAACGGTCATGACGTGGCCGCCGGAGCGAAACGCGCGAGGCCGAGTTCAGCCTCGATGGCGTGGCGGGGACGGGCACCGACGGCCTGCTTGGTGAGCTTGCCGCCTTCGAACAGGCCGATGGTCGGGATGCCCTGGATGCCGTTCCGACCGGCGGTGGCGCCGTTGGCGTCGACGTCGACCTTCACGACCTTGATGGCATCGCCGTACTTCACGGCGAGCGCTTCGATCTCGGGAGCGACGGTGCGGCACGGACCGCACCAGGCGGCCCAGAAATCGACGACCACGGGCACGGTCGAATCGAGCACCTCGCGCTTGAACGATGCCGCATCGTTGGCCTGGCTGACAGTTGTCATCGTCGGTCCTCTCGGTCTGCTTGCCGGTCACGGCGTCGACCCGACGCCGTCACTCGTGAGCAGCCAACGGACACCCGGGAAAGGACGCATCATGACCGACCAAGCTTCGCCAGAGGTCACCAAGTCACTGCCGACCGTCGCCGGAACCGCCCGCCCGGGTCGGGCGGTGACGCCGATCGGGCGTGGTCCGCGTCGGGGCGCGCGATTGTCGCTCCGAGCGGGCATCGGCATCACGCTGATCGCCGTCTGGTCGGTGGCTACGCTCACCGGCGTGCTGCTCTATGTCGCCCCCGCGGGACGACGCGCCGGCCAGAACGAGGTGCTGTTCGGCCTGACCAAGGCGACGTGGGGAGACATCCACTGGTGGGTCAGCCTCGCCGCCGTCGCCGTCACGATCGTCCACGTGACCGTCGACTGGAAGACGTTCCGAGCCTGCATGCGCCACGTCGTGCACGCCACCACCCGCCCCACATGACGCACTCGAAGGGCCGACGATCGGGGCGGCGCGACACCTATCGTCGGATGGCGACGCCTTCGGTGAACCACGACCACGGCTTGGGTCCCCGGGCGTACCGGGACTCGACCCGCTCGATCTCGAACCCGGCGGCGCCCACGAGCGCCGCCGGGTCACGCGTGAGGTGGCAACCGTCGGCCAGGCGCATCTGCAACGGCTCGATGCGACGCTGCCAGGCAGCGACCGAGGCATCCGGTGAGAGACCGTGTTCGAGGAAGTGGAGCCGCCCGCCGGGGCGAAGGACGCGTCGGACCTCGGCCAACGCCTGAGCGACGTCGGGGATCGTGCACAGCGTGAAGGTCGACAGCGCCGAGTCGCAGCTGGCGTCGTCGAGCGGGATCGCTTCGCCCTGCAGCCCGATGTGCTCGACCCGGGCGGTCGACGCGGCGATGCGGCGGGCGG
>JANPGL010000194.1:0-2710 GCA_031423915.1 Actinomycetes bacterium
CAGGCGCACTTCGAGCACCCCGATCGACGCCGCACCGCGCAGGCATGCCTCGGCGAGGCGGACGGCGGCGCCCTGGTCGCCGGCCGCCAGCGCGCCGCGGCAGGCCAGCGCGGTGGCCGCGACGGCGCCCACCGGATCGCCCGCCGTGTTCAGCTCGTCGGCCAATGCCACGAGGTCGCCGGTGGCCGCGCCAGCCGGTGTGTCGCCGAGTTCGGCGACGATGCGGTGGATCTCGAGCCGGGCCAGCCGTTCCCATCCCAGGGCCGACTGGTCGGCGAACAATGTCCGGGCCCGGCTGGCGGCGGCGTGTGCGGCACCGAGGTCGCCGTCGAGGCGCGCCGCCTGGGCACCGCGCAACCAGGCCTCCGCGGCCAGCGAATGGCTGCCTGCCTCCTCGAAGCGCCGAGCCAGGTCGGTCGCGTCCGCGGCGGCGTCGGCGGCAAGCCCGGCGGCCAGCAACGCCTCCACCCGGTCGACGTGGACGTCGAGCGCGTCGTGGCCGAGCCGGGCGAAGCGCGCCACCGCATCATCGAGGTCGGCCAACGCGCCCGGCAGGTCACCGCCGCGCACGCGTGCCACCCCGAACCCGTGGCGTACCTGGGCTGTCCCGAAGTCGTTGCCCTCGGCAGCGAACAGCTCCTCCGCGCGCCCGAGGTCGGCGAACGCCGCGGGAAGCTCGCCGGCGATGACCCGGATCATCGCCCGGTTCATGTGGACGAGCGCCTGGTCGGTCCGCAGGTCGAGGCGGCACAGAGTTGGGAGCGCGGCGTCGTAGGCGGCGAGGGCCACGTCGTTCCGACCGGTGCGCTGTGCCACGCTGGCCCGCTGCAGCGCGGCGTAGGCCACGGTGCGTTCGTCGCCCAGTGCGGCGGCCTGGTCGAGGTGCTCGAAGGCCTCGGCGGTACGACCCGCCCAGGCCAGCACGCCGGCCAGCCCGAGGTGGGCGTCGGCGGCCAGCACCTCGGCCGCAGGACGATCGGACGAGTCGCCGGCCGCCGCCACGGCTTCGCGCAGGTCGAGCTCGGCCAGCTCCATCTCGCCCAACGAACGACGGGCCCGATCGCGCAGCGCGAGGCAGCGACTTCGCAGGGCGTGATCACCACGCGTGCGTGCGGCGGCGACCAGCGCCGTGGTCCTCTCGGCCACTCCCCTCGGATCACGATGCAGGGCGGGGCGGAGCTCGTCGAGCTCGTCCATGGCGACGATGGTAGGCCGAACGGGACGTGCCCTGTCCCCCCGACGGGCCTCGATACGGTGGCCGACCGTGCCGGCCAGCATCTCGAAGACACCGATCAGCGTCGCCGTCGCGCGCACCGTCACGATCGACGCGTTCGGGCCCGGGGCGACACTGAGGTCGTTCACGGAGCTGACCGACGGCTGGTTCAACGCCGCCTACGCCCTCACACTCGACGACGGACGTCGCGCCGTGCTCAAGGTGGCGCCGCCCCCGTCGATCGCGGTGATGCGCTACGAGCGAGACCTGGCCCGGGCCGAGGTGGCGGCGCTCGAACTCGTGCGCACCGTTACCGGCGTCCCCGTGCCACGCGTGGTGTGGTTCGACGAGACGTGCCGCCGGGTGGCCAGCCCGTTGTTCGTGATGGACCTCCTGCCCGGCACGTCGCTGCACGCGGTGCGCGGCACGCTCGACGACGAGCGACGCGCCGTCGTCGACGCTCAAGTGGCCGCTTACCTGCGCGAGATGAACGCCATCACCGGCGACGCCTTCGGTCTGTTCTCGCCTACCCAGCCGCGTCACCCGACGTGGCCGGACGCGTTCGCATCGCTCGTGGACATGGTGCTGGCCGACGCCGCCGACACGGCTACGCCGCTGCCTCGCCCGGCCAGCGAACTGCGCGCCTTGGTCGACCACGGGCGCTCCGCCCTGGCCGAGGTGACGACGCCGTCCTTCGTGCACGGGGACCTGTGGGACGGCAACGTGCTCGTCGACCCGACCACGGGTGGCGTCACCGGCGTGTTCGACCTCGAGCGCGCCCTCTGGGGCGACCCCCTGATGGAGGTGTCGTTCCGCACGCTCACCGAGTCGCCGGCGTTCATGGCCGCGTACGGCCGCTCGATGCTCGACACGCCCTCGGCGATGCACCGGCGCCGCCTCTACAACGTGTACCTGTTCCTCGTGATGATCGTCGAGGGCGCGTATCGGAGCTACGACGACGATGCGCTCGAGCGGTGGGCCCGCACCCTGCTCGACGGCGAGCTCGCTGCACTCGAGGACGGGCCGGCGCACGGCTGAGTGGCCTACGCTCGCCCGGCGCCGGCCGGGGGCCCGGCGACGTCACCAAGGGGGAACCATGGCCGGTCGGTTGGAGGGCAAGGTCGCCGTCATCACGGGCGGCGCATCGGGGATGGGCGCGGCCACGGCCGAGCTGTTCGTGGCCGAAGGGGCGCGCGTCGTCATCGGCGATCTGCAGGACGAGGTCGGCCGCGAGGTGGCCGGCGTGTGGGGCGACCAGGGTGCGTTCCGCCACTGCGACGTCTCGAAGGAAGACGACGTCGCCGCGCTCGTGCACGAGGCGACCCATCGCTGGGGTCGGCTCGACGTGATGTTCAACAACGCCGGCTTCGGTGGCACCATCGGCCCGATCGCGTCGATCAGCGAGGAGGAGTACGACCTCACGTTCGACGTGCTGCTGATGGGCGTGTTCTTCGGCATCAAGCACGCCGCGCCGGTGATGTCCGCCCTGGGCTCGGG
>JANPGL010000195.1:0-8374 GCA_031423915.1 Actinomycetes bacterium
GCCGGAACCACCAGCGTCCCCGTCGGGCCGACGGCGGTGATCGTGTCGCCGTCCTCGACCACGTCGATGCCGGGCACCGGCGCAGCGCCCGGGCCGTCGCTCAGGGTGCCGTCGACGATGTGCAGCACTGCGCCCATGGCACTCCTCCCGTGGCGGTTCGGGCCATACTGTACCGGCGGTGATCGAGGTGAGGACGTACGCGGAGGCCCAGGCGGCGCTGCGGTCGCGCGACCTGCGCCAGTCGCTCTACGACGAAGGTCACCGGCTGATGGACGGGGTGATCGTGAACCTCCACGGCGACGCCCACGTGGCGCGGCGCCGCTTGGAGAACCGCCTGTTCCGGCTCGACACGTTCGCGTTCTACGAGCAACGCCGCATCCCCGAAGCGATCGCCGCCGTGCTGGCCGGCCCCGTGGCGGCAGGCCGTGGCGACCTGCTCCCGCTTGCCCGTCGGACCATGATGACCCTGTCGATCGACGTGGCCGGCATCGAGCGCCCGGCCGACCCGGCGACGTTCGAGCGCTTCGCCGGTCTGCTCGACGACATGGCCAGGGCCGCCACCGTCGCCCACGCCACCGGCGACACCGCGGCGATCGTCGAGCGCGGCGACGCCGCACTCGACGCCTTCGACGCCGAGTTCTTCCGGCCCGCAGCGGCGGCGCGGGCCGCGCTCCTGGCCGCCGTCGCCCGGGGTGAGGCCGCCATCGACGACCTGCCCCGCGACGTGCTCACCACACTGCTGCACAACCAGGACCGGCTCGACCTGCCGCCGCGCACCGTGCTGCGCGAGGTGGCGTACTTCCCCTGGGTCGGCTCCCATTCCACCTCGGGCCAGCTGGTGCACGCCATGCACCACCTCTTCGTCTGGATCGCCGCCCACCCCGCGGACCGCGCCCGGCTCACCGAGGACGACGCTCTCCGGCAGCGGTTCGTGCACGAATCGATGCGCCTGCACCCGGCCAGCCCGGTGGCCCGCCGGATCGCACTGACCGACGTGACCCTGCCGTCGGGCCGCCTCATCGCAGCGGGCGACGAGGTCGTCGTCGGCATGGAGGCGGCCAACCGTGACCCGGCCGTGTTCGGCGACGACGCCGACGCCTTTGACCCGTTCCGCACCGTGCCGGAGGGCGTGGCGCCATGGGGGCTGACCTTCGGCCACGGCATGCACTCGTGCCTCGGCGCCGAGCTGGCCGCCGGCGTCACCGAGGAGTCCGCCGGCGGGCACCACCTGTTCGGGGCGGTCACCGTCATGGCCGGCGCGCTGCTGCGCTCCGGCGCCGCGCCCGACCCCGACGACCCGCCCGCACTCGACGCCGGCACCAGTCGCGTGGTGTGGGGTCGCTACCCCGCCCGGTTCGCCGCGCCCTGACGCGCTACGCCGTCCAGCTCCCGGCGGTCCCGGCGCCCGCGCACCAAATGCGACCGACCCCAGACGGAGCACGGTGTGGGCGCATCTGATGCGACGCAGGACGGAGGCGCCCGAGCCCGAGCGGCCACGTCGTCGTCGACGGCCCCCGGCTACCATCCGGCGCCGGGAGGAGACACGGTGGAGCGCATGCGATCGATGCTGGTGACCGGCGCATCCCGGGGGCTCGGCCGGGCCATCGCGGCCGCGGCGATCACGGCCGGGTACCGGGTCGGCTCCATCGACGTGCTCGGTGCCGAGGTGCCGGGCGAGGTCGAGTCGTTCGCCGCGTCCGTGACCGACGAAGCCGGCATCGAACGCGTGCTCGACGCGTTCGGCACGCCCGACGTGATCGTCAACAACGCCGGCATCGTGCGCTTCGGGCCGCTCGTCGACCTGTCGCTCGACGACTTCCGCACCGCCCTCGACGTGAACCTCGTCGGCGCGTTCGTGGTGGCGCGGGCCGCCGCCCGTCGGTGGATCGATGCCGGCTCGCCCGGCTGCGTCGTGAACGTCACGTCCATGAACGGCGTGGCGCCGGGGCCCAACGCCGGGTCCTACGGGGCGTCGAAAGCGGCGCTGGCGCTGCTCACCGGCCAGATGGCGCTCGAGTGGGGTCATCACGGCATCCGCGTGAACGCCGTGGCGCCCGGCCTGATCGACGCCGGCATGTCGGAGCCGATCTACGCCGACGCCGCCACACGCCAGGCCCGCGAGTCGAAGGTGCCGCTTGGGCGGCTCGGCACGGCCGGCGACATCGCCGATGTCGTCCTGTTCCTGGCCTCGCCGCAGGCCGCCTACGTCCACGGTCAGAACCTGGTGGTCGATGGAGGGGTGACCTCGTCGATCATCGCCCATCTCCCGCGTCCCGCCTCGGTCGACTCGGTGGGACCGCGCTGATGCGACCGGTCGACGGCATGTCGGTGCTCGTCACGGGCGGCGGCTCCGGGCTGGGCGAGGGGATGGCTCGGCACTTCGCGGCGCTCGGGGCTCGGGTCACCATCTCGGGCCGGCGCGCCGCCAGGATCGACGCCGTCGCCGCGTCGATCGGCCCCGCATGCCGCGCCGTCGCCGGCGACGGCACGGTGACCGCCGATCGGGCGGCCATGGTGGCCGCCGCGGTCGAGCACGGCAACGGTCGGCTCGACGTGCTCGTGAACAACGCCGGCAACATGTACCGCGGGCCCCTCGCCGAGCTCGACGAGCAGGCGCTCCTGGCCGTGTTCCACTCGAACGTGATCGCGGGGATGATGCTGGCGCAGGCGGCGCTCGACCACCTCGTGGCCACCAAGGGCGCGGTGATCTTCATCGGTTCGGTCCACTCCCAACGGGCGTTCCCGGGGGCCAGCCCGTACGCCGCCACGAAAGGGGCCGTCGAGACGCTCACGGCCGTGCTCGGCGCCGAGCTCGGGCCGCTGGGCGTGCGAGTCGGTTGCGTCCGGCCCGGCGGCGTGTTCACCGAGCTCAACCAGCGCGCCGGTCTGTTCGACGACGCCACGGCGCGGGCCCGCCTCGAGTCGCTGGCGCCCGCCCACGCGCTCGGTCGCCTCGGCACGGTCGCCGAGGTGGCCGAGGCGGTCGAGTACCTCGCCCGAGCCGAGTGGGCGACCGGCAACGTGCTCACCGTCGACGGCGGTCTCGGCCTGGGGGTGACCAACGCATGAGCGACGACCCGGTGGTCGTGACGATCACGACGTACGAGGAGGCCCGCGAGGCCTACCGCGCCAAGGACCTGCGCCAGGCGCTGTACGACGCGGGCGAGGTGATCATGGGCGACGTGCTCGTCAACCTGCACGGCACCGCCCACCGCGACCGGCGGCGGCTCGAGAACCGGCTGTTCCGACGCGAGACGCTCGAGGCGTACGAGCGCACCCTGTTCCCACCCATCCTGCACGGCACGTTGGCACCCGACCTGGCCGCCGGCCGCACCGAGCTGGTCGACCTCGGCCATCGGATGATGATGAACCTCGCCGCGCTGACGGCCGGTGTGGATCGGCCGCTCGGCACCGCGGAGGAGTCGCGGACGCTCTACCACTACCTGATGCGCTTCATCGAAGGCGCCACCCTCGCCCACTACACGGGGGACCGCGACGCCAAGCGGGCCGAGGTGGCCGACCAGCTCCACCGCTTCGACGACGAGTTCGTGGCGCCGTCGCTCGCCCGACGGCGGGCCCTGGTGGCCGCCGGTGGGGAGTTGCCCGCCGACGTGCTCTCGGTGCTCGTGGCCAACACCGATGCGCTGCCGCTTCCCCACGACGTGATCGTGCGCGAGGTGGCCTTCTACCTGCTGGCCGGCGCCCACACGTCGGCCACCGCGTTCACCCGGGTGAGCCACAACATCTTCACGTGGCTGGCCGCCCACCCCGAGGACGCGGCGCAGATCCACGACGACCGGCTGTTCGTGCAGCGCTGCACGCACGAAACGATCCGGCTGCAACCGTCGTCACCCGTGGCCATGCGGTGGGCACTCGACGACGTGGCGCTGCGCACCGGCACGCGCATCCCGAAGGGGGCCAAGGTCGTCATCGATCTGCTGGCGGTGAACCGTGACCGCACCGTGTTCGGCGACGGCGCCGAGGACTTCGACCCCCACCGGACCCTGCCCGACGGCATCGCTGCGTACGGCCTGTCGTTCGGCTCGGGCATGCACGCCTGCATCGGTCAGGACCTGGCCGCGGGCTTCTTCCTGCCGCCCGGCGCCGACGCCGAGGGTCACCTGTTCGGCCTCGTGCCCGAGGCGGTGCAGGTGCTGTTCGACGCCGGCGCCCGCCCGGATCCCCACGACCCGCCCGTGATGGACGCCTCGACCACTCGGCCGTACTTCGGTCGCTATCCCGTGCTGCTCGACCCACGATGATCGACGTCCACGCCCACACGGTGCTGGCCGGCGTGATGGGCTGTGCCGGCGTCTACGGCCCCGAGCTCGGCATCGGCCCCGAAGGGCGGTCGCGCTTCCGGGTCGGCGACTACGTGCTCGACGGCGTCGACTACCGGGGCACCGCGTTCATGGACGTCGACGTCCGGCTGGCGTTGAACGACCGGCTCGGCATCGACCTGCAGGTGCTGTCGCCCAACCCGCTCACGTACTTCCACCACATCGAGGCCGACGTGGCGACCGGCTTCTGCCACTGGCACAACGACGAGCTGGCCAAGGTGGTGGCCGCCCACCCCGACCGCTTCCGCGGCTTCGCCCAGCTGCCGATGCAGGACATCGCGGCGTCGGTGGCCGAGCTGCGCCGATCGGTACGCGATCTCGGCCTCGTCGGCGCCTACATCGGCACCGACTTCGGGACCGACCTCGACGACGAACGGCTCGACGCACTGTGGGCCGCCGCCGTCGAGCTCGACGTGCCCGTCTTCATCCACCCGGCGCCCGCCGGCATCGACGGCCCGCTCCGCGACGCCCGCATCCGCAAGTACGACCTCGACCTGTCGCTCGGGTTCCTGTACGAGGAGACGCTCGCCGCGGCGTGCCTCGTCTACGGCGGCGTGCTCGCCCGCCACCCGAATCTCGACGTGTGCCTGTCGCACGGTGGCGGGGCGTGCTCGTTCATGCTCGGTCGGCTCGACCACCAGGGCCGAACCCGCCCCTGGGCCAGGCCGGCGCCCGTCGACTTCACCGCCGGCCTGCGCCGCCTGTGGTTCGACAACCACGTGCACGACGACGAGGCGCTGGCGCTGCTGACCGCCAAGGTGGGGCGCGACCGGCTGGTCGTCGGAACCAACCTGGCCGGCTGGGACGCCCCGACCGACCCCTCGCACATCCCGTACCACCCCGACTACGACGCCAACGCCCGCCGCCTGCTCCGCCTCTGACGGGCGTCGCCGCCGGTTCGCTGGCTAGAGGCGGCGGGCGGCCCAGGCGACGGCCTGGGTGATCAGCCGGGCGTTGGCCGGGTCGAGGATCGACGCCGCGTCGTGGCCGAACCCGCTGAACACCACGCGGCCTTCGCCGTGGCGGTGCGTCCACACCACGGGCTGGTCGTCATCGCCGGGGGCCCGACGGGCCACGGCCAACACCTCCACCGACGGCGACACGTCGAGGCCGCCGTAGACCTCGTCGACGAGGCGCAGCTCGGGCCCCAGGCCGTCGACGACCGGGTGCGATGCCACGACGCGGGCTTCGACCGGGCCGAGGGGCGGATGGGACGACGCGCCCCACCGCCAGGCGCCGCCCAGCATCGATCCCCACCCGGGCCAGTCGTCGAAGCAGATCACCGCCGTGTGCAGCGCCACCAGGCCGCCGCCGCCGGAGACGAACTCCTCGAGGACCGACCGCACCGATGGCGACGGCGAGTACGCGTGCTGCGGCCGCCAGCGGTCGTAGGCGTCGCCGAGCATCCGCCACCACAGGCCGTCGACCACGAGGGCGGCCGCAACGCCGTCGAGCCGCGAGCCGTCGAGCAGCTCGGCGGCCTCGTCGGGCGAACCGACGAGGGCCGCCCGGTCGCCCAGCACGGCGGCCAGGGCTCGGCCGACCTCGGCGAAGTCGTGGGCGTGCGGGGACCCGCCCGCCAGCACGACGATGCGCCCCGGCCGACTCACCCGGGCGACGCTACCGGTCGGAGTGACGTCGGCCACGGCAGTCGGATTAGATTCGGACCATGACGTCCTCTGGCTCGATCCTCGGCAACTCGGTCCTGCGCAAGGAGGACCGAGGCCTCCTCACCGGTGAGAACAAGTTCACCGACGACATCCAATCGTCCGACCAGGCGCACATCGTGTTCGTGCGGTCGACGGTGGCCCATGCCCACCTCACGTCGGTCGACGTGTCGGAGGCGCAGGGCATGCCGGGCGTGCTCGGTGTCTACACCGCCGAGAACATCGGCCTGCCCGACAACGTCGGCTTCGCCGGCACCCCGGGTCACGTTCGCCCGCCGCTGGCCAAGGGGAAGGTCCGCTTCGTCGGTGACATCGTCGCCGCCGTCGTCGCCACGAGCCAGTACCTGGCGCAGGACGCCGCCGAGGCCGTCGTCGTCGAGTACGACACGCTGCCCGCCGTCATCGACCTCGAGGCGTCGCAGGCCGGCGGCACGCTCCTGTACGAGGAGATCGGCTCGAACATCTGCTTCGCCACCGAACTGGCGCCCGACAGCGACGCGCTCGAAGGGGCCGACGTGGTCGCCGAGGCGCGCATCCTGAGCCAGCGCCTGGCCGGGGTGCCGATGGAGCCGAACGTGTGCCTGGCCGACCCGGCCGGAGGTCGCCTCACGCTCACCTGCGCCACCCAGGCGCCGCACGCCATCAAGCCGGCGCTCGCCGCCGCCCTCGGCATGACCGAGGAGCAGATCCGGGTCATCGGACCCTGGGTCGGTGGCGGCTTCGGCCCGAAGGCCGCCCACTACGTCGAGTACGAGATCGCGGCGTCGGCCGCGCTGAAGCTCGGCGTCCCGGTGAAGTGGACCGAGACCCGGACCGAGAACATGCTCTCGATGGTCCACGGCCGCTCGTTCATCATGGACGCCAAGCTGGGCGTGAAGAACGACGGCACGATCGTCGGCCTCCACGCGCGCGTCATCGCCGACGGCGGCGCCTACCCCATGGTCGGCGCCGTGCTGCCGATGCTCACCCAGCTGCTCAGCCAGGGCGTGTACATCATCCCCAAGATCAACTTCGGCGCCCAGACCGTGGTCACCAACACCACGCCGATCGGCGCGTACCGGGGCGCCGGTCGCCCCGAGGCGACCCAGATGGTCGAACGCATCCTCGACGTCGCCGCCGACCTCATCGGCATGGACCCGGCCGAGATGCGCCGCAAGAACTTCATCCAGCCCGAGCAGTTCCCGTACACCACCGTGACCGGCGCCAACTACGACTCCGGCGAGTACGAGAAGGCGCTCGACGCCGCGCTGGCCGCCAGCGGCTACGCCGACCTGCGCGCCGAGCAGGCCCGCCGTCGCGCCGCCGACGACCCGAAGATGCTCGGCATCGGCGTCGCCTCGTACGTGGAGATCACCGCCCCGCTCGGCCTGTTCACCGAGTACGGCAAGGTCACCATCGACGACGACGGCGGCGCCACCATGGTCGTCGGCACGTCGTCGCACGGCCAGGCGCACGACACCGCGTTCTCGATGCTGGTGGCCGAGGTGCTCGGCATCCCGATGGACAAGGTCCGCCACGTGCAGTCCGACACCGACCTGGTGCCGCGCGGCTCGGGCACCATGGGCTCGCGCTCGCTGCAGACGGCCGGCTCGGCCGTGTACGTGGCCAGCGAGGAGGTCCTCACGCAGGGCAAGCGCATCGCCGCCAAGCTGCTCGAGGCCGCCGAGAGCGACATCGTGAAGGGCGACGGCGGCCTGCAGGTCTCGGGCGTGCCCGCCAAGGTCGTGTCATGGGAGGCCCTGGCCGCCGAAGCCAAGAAGGAAGGCTCGACCCTCACCCACGAGCTCGACTTCTCCGAGGGCGACTCGACGTTCCCCTTCGGCACCCACGTGTCGGTCGTCGAGATCGACCGCGAGACGGGTGCCATCGATCTGCTCCGCCACGTCGCCGTCGACGACTGCGGTCGCATCCTCAACCCGATGCTGGTGGCCGGCCAGCAGCACGGTGGCATCGCCCAGGGCATCGCCCAGGTGCTGTTCGAGCACGTCCAGTACGACGAGGACGGCAACCCGAAGTCGTCCAACCTGATGGACTACCTGATGCCCTCCGCGGCCGAGATGCCGAGCTTCGAGACCTCGAACACCCAGACCGACAGCCCGCGCAACCCGCTGGGCGCCAAGGGCATCGGCGAGTCGGGCACGATCGGCTCGACACCGGCGCTGCACAACGCCGTGGTCGACGCCGTGTCGCACCTCGGCGTGCACCACATCGACATGCCGTGCACGCCCGAGAAGGTCTGGGCGGCCATCGGCTGACCCGACCGGGCCACGAACGTCCCGAGGGGCGGGCCGGCCCGGCCGGCCCCCCCCCCCCCCGTGGCAGGGCGGGCGCCGCGGGGCGGGCCGCGCACCCCCCCCCCGGCCGCCC
>JANPGL010000196.1:0-2436 GCA_031423915.1 Actinomycetes bacterium
GCTCGCGGACGCGCTCGCCGAGGAGCGCCGCACCATGCCCCCGATCCGTGGAGACGCGGGTGCCGCCGGCGTGGTATACGCGGCATAGATCTAGCGGTTGGACGACGGGCGTCTTGCCACCGTGCTGGCCCCGAAGGTACGCGGGGCGCGGAACCTCGACGTCGCCACGCGCGTCGATGCGCTCGACTGGTTCGTGCTGTGCTCCAGCGCCGTCGCCGTGCTCGGGCCCGGCGGCCAGGCGAACTATGCCGCCGCGAACGCCTACCTCGACGCGCTCGCCGCGGCGCGCCGCCGTGAGGGCCTGCCAGCGTGCAGCATCGGCTGGGGCCCGTGGGCCGAGGTCGGGCTGGCCGCCGCCGACGAGGGCCGCGGCGCTCGACTCGCCGAAAAGGGGCTCGGCGGCCTCGGCACCCGGGAAGCCCTCGCGTCGTTCGAGCGCGCGCTCGACACGGCACGCGACCATGTGCTCGTCATGCGCCTCGACGCCCCCCGATGGACGCAGCGGGAGCCGTCGAGCGCGGTCCTGCTCGCCGAGCTCGTAGGGCCTGGCGCGACGGGATCGACGGCGCCCGGCCCGGCACTGCGCGAGCAGCTCGGCGCAGTCGCCTCGCCGGCCCGGCGACGCGTCGTGCTGGAGGACGCCGTCCGGGCGGAGCTGGCGCCCGTACTGCGCACGACCGCGGACGCCATCGGCCGCGAGCGCGACGTGCGCGCCATGGGCCTGGACTCGCTGATGTCGCTCGAGCTGCGCAACCGGCTCGAGGTCGTCACCGGCCTGACGCTGCCCGCGACGACGGCGTTCAACCACCCGACCGTCGCGGCGCTCGCCACGCTGATCGCCGACCGCCTCGGCGTGTCGCTCGTCGCCGATGCGCCGGCGTCCGAGCTTCCGGCCGGCGCTGGCGGCGCAGCCGACCCGGTCACCGTCGCCGCGGTCGACGTCGGCGCGTCGGAGCACGAGCTCGCTGCGCTCCTGGCCGACGAGCTGGCCGCGGTCGAACGGCTCCTCGACGGCGAAGGTGGGACGCCGTGACGGACACCGCCGTGCCCGACACCGCTGCGCAGCTGCGGCGGGCCGTGCAGTCCCTGCGCGACCTGCGCGGCCGTCTCGAGGCGGCCGAGGGAGCGCGCCACGAACCGATCGGCGTCGTCGGGATGGGATGCCGGCTGCCGGGCGCCGATGACCCCGATGCGCTCTGGGAGCTGGTGCGTCGAGGTGGTGACGCGGTCACCGACACACCCTCGAGCCGGTGGGACGTCGAGGAGCTGTTCGACCCCGCGCCGGAGGCTGCGGGCAAGGTGGCCACGCGCTGGGGTGGCTTCGTCGACGGCATCGACCGGTTCGACGCGGCGTTCTTCGGGATCTCGCCCCGTGAGGCCGCGCAGATGGACCCGCAGCAGCGCCTCCTGCTCGAGGTCGCCTGGGAGGCGCTGGAGGATGCCGGGCTGGCGATCGACCGGCTGGCGGGTAGCGCCACGGGCGTGTTCGTGGGTGTCCACAGCCACAGCGACGACTACTTCACGATGCAGGCCGCGGACCCGACGCAACTCGACGTGTACAGCGGCACGGGTACGTCGCACGCCGTCGCCAGTGGGCGACTGTCCTACCTCCTCGACCTGCGTGGCCCGAGCCTGGCGATCGACACGGCCTGCTCGTCGTCGCTCGTCGCGGCCCACCTCGCGGTACGCAGCCTGCGCTCCGGCGAATGCGACCTCGCGGTCGTCGGCGGGGTCAACACCATCCTCGATCCGACGTTCACGGTGGTCGCCTCGCGAATGCGGATGATGTCGCCGACTGGGCGGTGCCGCCCGTTCGACTCGGGAGCCGACGGCTTCGTGCGCGCCGAGGGGTGTGCCGTGGTGGTGTTGAAGCGGCTCGTCGACGCCGATGCCGCGGGCGATCGCGTGCTCGCCGTGATCCGGGGGTCCGCCGTCAACCAGGACGGCCGCACCAACGGCCTGACCGCGCCGAGCAGCGCGGCTCAGGCAGCCGTCATCCGCGCCGCGCTGGCCGACGCGCGGCTCGGGCCGGAGGCCGTGGGCATGATCGAGGCCCACGGCACGGGTACGTCGCTCGGCGATCCCATCGAGATCGAGGCCCTGGCCGACGTGTTCCGGTCGGCCGACGAGGCGGCCGGCACCTGCGCGCTGGGTTCGCTCAAGGCGAACATCGGTCACACCGAGGGAGCGGCCGGCGTCGCCTCCCTCGTGAAGACCGTGCTCGCGCTCCGTCACGGGGAGGTCCCGCCGCTCGCGCAGTTCGTGTCGCTCAACCCGTTCATCGCGCTCGAGGGAACGCCGCTCAGGATCCCCACGACGCCCGTCCCTTGGCCTCGCCCGAACGGGCTCCGCGTCGCCGGCGTCAGCTCGTTCGGCTGGTCCGGCACGAACGCTCACCTCGTTGTCACCGAAGGGTCGGTCGCGTCCGGTGCCGCC
>JANPGL010000197.1:0-31333 GCA_031423915.1 Actinomycetes bacterium
TGGGCGTCGGTGGGATAGGCGTTCGGTACAAGGAACGCCTCGACGCTGACCTCGGCGGGCGACCCCGCGATCGTTCGGGTGGAGACCGTCACGTCGCCGACGGTACCGGGGGCGCGAAAGCCCATGTCAAGAGTCATGTACGAGACGATCGTCTCGTCATGATACGATCGTCTCGTGGGTCTCCGGGACGACCAGATCGAGCTGACCCGGCAGCGGATCTTGCGCGGCGTGCTCGACCTCGTGGCCGAGGGTGCGGTCGACGAGCTGTCGGTGCCCCGGGTGGCCAAGCGGTCGGGAGTCTCGCTGGCCACGATCTACCGCCACTTCCCGACGCGGGACGACCTGGTCGCCGCTGCGGCCGAGGAGCCCGTGCGGGTCGCGTTCGCCGCCGCCGCACGAGACGCGGTCGACGGTGACGACCCGCTCTTCTCGTTCCACCGGGCGCTGTGGCACGAGCTGGCCAAGAACCTGCCGCTCGTGCGGCGCCAGGTCGCCAGCCAGGCGGGGCGCGACCTGCGCGAGGTGCGGGGCCGGACCGCCCGAACCCGCGTGGCCGCCTACCTCGAGGGACGTGGCGCCGCACCCGGCGCCGCCGGGTTCGAGCGGCTCGTGACGCTCGTGCACACGCTCATCGGGTCGCTCACGTTCGTTGAGCTCCACGACCGCCAGGGTCTCGACGTCGACGACGCCGTCGACACCGCGCAGTGGGCGATCCGCTCGCTGCTCGCCACCCACCTCCAGGAGACACCGTGACCCTCACCCTGCGCACCGCCGGCTTCGTCTTCCTCGGTGGGCTCGTGCTCCACAACGGCGACCACATGCGCCGCGGCCTCACCGGCATCCCCGAGGCGGTCACATGGGCGGGCACCCTCGTGCTGGCGCTCGCCGCGGTGACGCTCACGCTCGTGTTCACGCACCACGACCTGGCGCCCTTTGCCGCCACGGTCACGGGGTTCGCCACCGCCGCGGGCGTCACGGCGAGCCACCTCCTGCCGCACTGGGGGCCGCTCAGCAACCCGCTCACCGGTAGCGGCGTCGGCGCGGTCACGTGGGTGGCCGTCGTGGCCGAGATCGCCGGCGCACTCGTCCTCGGCGCGGCCGGCCTCGCCGTCCTGCGCCGCCACGGCTTCGCCACCCGGGTCCCGGCCTGGCACTGACCGCCGGGCGGCCCGGACTTCTGTGCCCCGTCGGTCGCACGAGTGAGACGCAGCGGGCGCAGAACACCGGGGCGTGAGACGGCTCGGACTTCTCCGCCCCGTGGGTCCCACCGGTGAGACCGTGCGGGCCCGGAAGCAGCGCGGCGGGCCCGGCCGGCGGCTCAGCCGGCCATCTGCTCCAAGGTGGTGCGGCGGAGGCTCTTGATGATCGAGGCGTAGGCGGTCGGGTCGTTGCCCACCAGGCTCTGGGCCTCGGCGACGGCTTCGGCCACCACCGTGTCGGGCGCCACGACGCGATCGAGGTAACCCGCGCCCACGGCTCCGGCGCCGTCGTACAGCTGGCCGGTGGCCACCGAGGCCTGCAGGTGGGTGGGCGCCAGACGGGCGGACGCCAGGGCGACGGCCCAGCGGGGCAGCGCCAGCCCGATCGCCACCTCGTTGAGGCCGATCTTCACGGGGGCGTCGACGCCCACCCGTCGGTCGCACGACAGCAGCAGCAGCGCCCCGGCGGCCAGGGCGTGGCCGGTGCAGGCGGCCACCACGGGCACGCTGGCGGCGTAGATCGTGCGGCACAGGTCGCCGCCGTCGCCGATGAGCTTGGCCTGCGCCTCGGGCCCGGCGTTGATGACGCTCAGGTCGAACCCGGCGCAGAACTTGCCCGCCCGTCCCACCAGCACCAGGGCCTTCACGTCGTCGTTCGTCTCCGCCTCGGCCACCACGCCGCGGACGGCGTCGATCATGGCGTGCGACAGGGCGTTGGCCTTGCCGTCGTCCATGGTGGCGATGAGCACGGCGCCGTCGCGTTCGGTGGTCAGCATGGCGAACTCGCTTTCGGGGGAGGGGTCAGTAGTACCAGGGGAAGCGCGACCAGTCCTTCGGTCGCTTCTCGAGGAACGAGTCGCGGCCCTCGGCCGCCTCGTCGGTCATGTAGGCGAGCCGGGTGGCCTCGCCGGCGAACAGCTGCTGACCCACGAGCCCGTCGTCGATCAGGTTGAACGAGTACTTCAGCATGCGCTGCGCCATCGGGCTCTTGCTGTTGATCTCCCGGGCCCATTGGAGGGCGACGGCCTCGAGCTGGTCGTGGTCGGCCACTTCGTTGACGGCGCCCATGCGCTGCATGTCCTCGGCGGAGTACTCCCGGCCGAGGAAGAAGATCTCGCGGGCGAACTTCTGGCCGACCATGCGGGCCAGGTAGGCCGAGCCGAAGCCACCGTCGAAGCTGGCCACGTCGGCGTCGGTCTGCTTGAACCGGGCCTCCTGGCGGCTGGCGATGGTCAGGTCGCTGACCACGTGGAGGCTGTGGCCGCCGCCGGCCGCCCAGCCCGGCACCACGCAGATGACGATCTTGGGCATGAACCGGATGAGGCGCTGGACCTCGAGGATGTGGAGGCGCCCCGACCGGGCCGGGTCGGCCGAGGCCACGGAGTCGCCGTCGGCGTAGCGGTAGCCGTCGCGCCCCCGGATGCGCTGGTCGCCGCCCGAGCAGAACGCCCACTTGCCGTCCTTGGGCGAGGGACCATTGCCGGTGAGGAGCACGCAGCCGACGTCCGACGTCTGGCGGGCGTGGTCGAGCGCGGCGAACAGCTCGTCGACCGTGTGGGGTCGGAACGCGTTGAGCACCTCGGGCCGGTTGAAGGCCACGCGCACGGTGCCCTGGTCGACGGCCCGGTGGTAGGTGATGTCGGTGAAGGCGAAGCCGTCGACCGGGCGCCAGGCGGAAGGATCGAAGATGGCGGAGACCACGATCGGTGGACCGTAGCGCTCGCCAACGCCGGCCCGGTAGGTGACCGCTAACCTTGCACCGATGTCCCGGTTCCAGTTCTCCGTGCCCAACCGACGCGGTCCCGACGACGGGTGGTTCCGCGTCGGCACGTTCGACGTCGGTACCACGGTGCTGGTCGTGGCTCTCGGCGTGCTGTCGATGTTCGTCTACGCGGCCGACAAGACCGTGCTGCGGCACCTCTTCCTCCTGCCCGACGGTGCGCCGGTGCTGAACGGGGTGCGCCAGGGTGCCGTGTGGCGTCTGGTCACCTGGCCCCTGGTGAACGAGCCGAGCCTGTCGGCGGTGATCATCCTGGCCATCTTCTGGTGGTTCGGGCGCGATCTCGAGCGCGTCATGGGCCGGATCCGGTTCACCTGGTTCCTGCTGGCCTTGACCGTCATCCCGGCCGTCATCGCCACGGCGTTCGCGCTCCTGTTCAGCAGCTTCGCCCTGGAGTCGGCGGCCGGCCTCCGGTTCGTGGAACTGGGCGTGTTCGTGGCGTTCATCGCCCGGAACCCCACGGCCCGGTTCTTCTTCGGGATCCCGGGCTGGGTGATCGCCGCGGTGTTCGTGGGCATCGACCTGCTCCAGTTCGTGGGCGACCGGCTCTGGTTCAGCGTCCTGCTCGAGCTGGCGTCGATCGCTACGGCGCTCCTCGGGTTGCGGGCCATGGGCCATGCCGAGGAGGCCACCTGGATCCCGCTGATCCCGTTGCCCGTCGGTGCGGGCGGGGGCGGCGGGGGCGGCCGGATCCACCGGGTCAAGCGTCGCCGGGGCGAGGGCGGCGGCACGGTCGTCAGCGGCCCGTGGGCCGGCGCGGTGCCCGACTTCGTCGACCAGGAGGAGATCGACCGCCTGCTCGACAAGGTGGCGGCCACCGGCCTGGGCAGCCTCACCAAGGACGAGCGCGCCCGCCTCGAGGCCGCCAGTCGCCGCAAGCGCTGAGCCGAGCGGCCCTGCGGCTCAGGCCAGCGCGCCCGAGGCGATCGGGTTCGTCGGCGCCGTCACACCGGGCGAGGCCTCGGTGCTGAGCGCCAGCGTGCGGACCTGACCGCCGGTGGGGAAGGCCACCAGGCCCGGTCGGTTGCCGAGGACCCCGAGCGACACCGGTGCCGGGCCGTCGAGCGACCACAGCTGGTAGATGCGGCCCTCGGGGAGGGCCGGCAGGTCGGCCGCGAACAGGTAGCCGTTGCCGCGGGTGTCGATCACGGCGCGGATCGACACCCCGTCGCCCGCCAGTCGCCCGATGCGCGACGAGCCGTCGGTCAGCGCGGCGTCGGCGGCGTCCTGCAGGGATCCACCCCCGCCTTGGCGCTGCACCACCAGGGCCACCGCCAGGCCGGCGGCAACGTTCGCCGCGGCGGCGGCGAGCACGACGGGGCCCCGTCGTGCCCGCTCGCGCCGGGGGAGTCGAAGGATGGGCAGCTCCACGACCGGGGCCACGGTCGACCCGTCATCGTCGTGACCGTGGTCGTCGCGGTGGTCATCGTCGGCGGCCTCGTCGTGCATCGCCGTCCGGACGCGGTCCCATCCCCCGTGGGGTAGGGGGGCGGTGGCCTCGGCGTCGGTCAGCGCCACGAGCGCGTGCTCGTAGCGGGCCAGCTCGGACCGGGCCTCGGGCGACCGGTCGAGCAGGTCGTCGACGCGGGCGCGCTCGTCGGCGTCGAGGGCTCCGAGCGCGTAGGCGCCCAGCAGTTCCGCGATCTCGTCGTGCTCCATGCCGGTGTTCATGATCGGGCCCCGAGGCCGGCGCGGTCCAGGGCATCGGCGAGCTTTCTCATCCCGAGCCGGATGCGGCTCTTGATCGTGCCCTCCGGTTCGCCCAGCAGTTCGGCGACCTCACGGTAGGTGTGGCCCTCGAAGTAGGCCATCGTGATGGCCCGCTGCTCGGCGGGGAGCAGGGCGGTCATCGCCTCGCGCACCTTCTCGGAGCGGATGAGCTCCCACACCTCGCGCTCGATGTCGTCGGCCGGTCCTCCGGCCTCGCTCCGGCTCGACCGATCCTCGCGACGCATGCGGGCCTCGTTGGCCCGGACGCGGTCGATGGATCGGCTGCGGGCCTCGCGTAGGAGGAAGGGGCGCAGCTCGCCCCGGGTGGGGTCGAAGCGACCCGGCTGGCGCCACAGGCGCACGAAGACGTCCTGGAGGACCTCCTCGGCCATGGTCGCCTCGCCGATGACCCGCTGGGCGATGCCGTAGACGGCGGGCCCGTGGCGGCGGTAGAGCTCGGCCATGGCGGCCTCGTCCTCGCGCGCCACCGCCCGGAGGAGCTCCCCGTCACCCGCCGTGCGCATGTCCTCCACGTGCACCATCCGAAGCTGCGGCCGTTCCGGATCACCGGATCGGCGAGAACGTCAGGGGTGACGTTCGTCGCCGCCGCGACCGTCATCCGGCAGGGCCCCGGGGAGCGGACGATCGGCGTGATGACCACGACGACCTCCCCGGCAGCGGGACCCACCGGATCGACGGGCGGCCGCGTCCGCCCGGCTCTGGCCGGCCTGGCCGCCGTCGCTGCCGCGCTGGCCGCGGCCGAGCCGGTGCTGGGCCTCCGGCGCGGCGCGGTGTCGCCGGTCGTGGCGGTCGGCGGGTGGGTCATCGACCACGTACCCGCTCCCGTCAAGCAGTTCGCCATCCGCACCTTCGGCACCAACGACAAGGTGGCGCTGCAGGTCGGCATCGTGGCGATCCTGGCGGTCGTCGCGGTCGGGCTCGGCTACGCCTCGCGACGCAAGCGGGTGCTCGGTGACGTGGGAGCCGCCACCTTCGGCGCCATCGGGCTGGCGGCCGCCCTCGGTCGCCCCGGTGCCGGCGTCGTCGACGCCGCGCTGCCGTCCGCCGTGGGTGCGCTGGCGGCCGCGGCTGTGCTGCGCCTCCTTCTCCCCCACGTGCCGCGGGAGGCCGCAGGGCCCTCGCTCGCAGTGGACGCACCCGACGCCGCCCTCGGGCGTCGCGGGTTCCTGGTTCGGGGCGGCGCCGTCGTGGTGGGCGGCGCCGCCGCCGGCGGCATCGGTCGGGCCATGCAGCGTCGGTTCCGGGTGGCCTCCACGCGAGCGGCGATCGTGCTCCCGCCCGCGGCGCGCCCCGCCCCGCCCCGTCCGGACGGCATGGACCTCGGCGTGCCCGGGGTCGAGCCGTTCATGACACCGAACGCCGACTTCTACCGCATCGACACCGCCCTCGTGCTGCCTCAGGTCGACCCGGGCGACTGGCGACTGCGCATCCACGGCATGGTCGAGCGCGAGCTCACGTTCACCTACGACGATCTGCTGCGCCGCCCGCTGGTGGCGCGCGATCTCACGCTCGTCTGCGTGTCGAACGAGGTGGGCGGCCACTACGCCGGCACCGCCCGTTGGCTCGGTGTGCCGTTGGCCGATCTGCTGCGCGAGGCCGGGGTGCGCCCGGGTGCCGACCAGCTCGTCAGCCGCTCGGTCGACGGCTACACCGCCGGCACGCCGGTGGCCGCGGTGCTCGACGGGCGTGACGCGCTGGTGGCGATCGGCATGAACGACGAACCGCTGCCGATCGCCCACGGCTTCCCGGCCCGGCTCGTGATCCCCGGCCTGTACGGGTACGTGTCGGCCACGAAGTGGTTGCGCGACATCGAGCTCACCACGTTCGACGCCTACGACGCCTACTGGGTGCAACGCGGTTGGGCGCCCCAGGCAGCCGTGAAGACCATGGCGCGCATCGACACACCGCGCGGGCTCGCCTCGCTGCCGGCAGGGCGCGTTCCCGTGGCCGGGGTTTCCTGGGCGCCGCACCGGGGCATCACGGGTGTCGAGGTCCGCGTCGACGACGGACCGTGGCAACCGGCGCGCATCGGCAGCGGACCCACCGCCGATACGTGGCGCCAGTGGATCTTCGACTGGGACGCCACGCCCGGTCGGCACCAGCTCACCGCACGCGCCACGGACGGCACGGGCGCGGTGCAGACCGACGAACGCCGTCCTCCCATGCCCGACGGGGCGAGCGGCTGGCATTCCGTCGTCGTCCTCGTCGCCTGACATCTCCCACACAACCATCAACAACAGGAGTTCCACCATGTCCACCCCCCGTACCAACATCCGCATCCGTGGCGCCGGCCTCGCCGCCGCCCTCGTGCTCACCGTCGGCCTCGCGGCCTGCGGCAGTTCGACGAGCAGCGGCTCGTCGGTGACGACCACCGGCAAGGCTTCCGCCACGTCGGAGGCGATGTCACCCTCGTCCGCGGGGATGACGCCCACGTCCGAGGCGATGATGCCGGCGACGACCGGTGCCGGTGCCGCCATGATGGCCGACAAGCCCTTCGGCCCCGCGTGCGGCGCCGTTCCCACCTCGGGTTCCGGAAGCTTCGACGGCATGGCGAAGGATCCGGCCGCCACCGCCGCGTCGAACAACCCGGTGCTGAGCACGCTCGTCGCTGCGGTGAAGGCCGCCGGCCTCGTCGACACGCTCAACGGGCCCGGCCCGTTCACCATCTTCGCCCCGTCCAACGAGGCGTTCGGCAAGATCGACAAGGCCACGCTCGACAGCCTGCTCGCCGCCCCGCAGGGCGACCTCACGAAGATCCTCACGTACCACGTCGTCGGCGGGCAGCAGCTCGACGCCGACGCGCTCGTGAAGGCCGGCTCGGTGAAGACCGTCCAGGGCGGCATGGTGAAGGTCACCAAGTCGGGCGACACCTACATGGTCGACGGGGCCAAGGTGGTGTGTGGCAACGTGAAGACGGCCAACGCCACGGTGTTCATCATCGACTCCGTGCTCATGCCGCCCGCGGCCTGAGCCGAGGCCACATCCGGCGGGCCGATCGGCGGCACACGGGAGGCTGACTCCCGGGTGCCGCTGCGGCGCGCCCATGGTGGTAGACAGTGCTTCGTCAGTGCTGCTTCGGCGGCGCTGGGACACCTGCGGGGGCAGGCGTCGACAATCCAAGGGGGGAACATGCGCACTTCACGCGTGCTCGTTGCACTGGCTGCGCTCAGCGTGGTCGCAGCTGCGTGCGGCAGTTCGGGCGGGTCGGGATCGGGGACCACGGCCGCCGGTACCACGAAGCCGGCCGGCACCACCGCGGCCGCCGCCACGACGGCGGCCGGGGCCACCACCGCAGCGCCGGCCACCACGGCGGCCGGAGGCGGGGCGTCGAGCGGGAGCACCTGGTGCGCCGATCCGATCGACACCAGCGTCGACAAGGACAACGGCGAGAACGCCGGTTGGACCGAGTGGGTGCTGAAGTGCGCCGAGAAGAAGCCGCTGAAGGCTGCGGGTGACGAGATCCTGCTCGGGGCCATCACCCCCGAAGGCGATCCCGCCGGTTCGTTCCCCGAGTGGGGCGTGGGCGTGAAGGCCGCGGTGAAGTACATCAACGAGGAGCTCGGCGGCGCCGGTGCCGACTACAAGACCGGCAAGCCGGGGCGGCCCATCAAGGTCGACCTGTGCGCCACGGCGATCTCGCCCGGCGATTCGCAGCGCTGTGCCAACGAGGTGGCGGCCAAGAAGCCGTTCGCGGCGATCCGCAACATCAACTTCTTCGGCAACGACCTGTCCATCCTCGAGGCGGCGGGCATCACGTCGATCTCGGCCAGCCTGGTGACGGCAGCCGACTGGACGTCGGCCTCCACGCTCGGCGTCGCCGCCGGCGGCGGGTGCGTGGGCGCCCACACCGCGCTCGTCGACTTCATGGTCAACGACCTCGGCAAGAAGCGCATCGCCGTGCCGTGGGCCGACACGCCGCCCGGCGTGGTCTGCTACCACGACCTGGAGAAGAAGCCGCTCAACATCCTGAGCGGCAAGACGCAGGGTCCGGCCGAGGCCTACAACAAGGTCCCCGGGCTCGAGCACATCGGCGTGGCCATCAAGCCGGGCCAGGCCGACATGACGCCGCAGGTCACCCAGGTGCTCGACTTCAAGCCCGACGGCATCCTGTTCTCGGCCCAGGGCGCCGACTGCTGGACGCTCGTCAACACGCTCGTGAAGCTGGGCTGGAAGGCGAGCGAGACGCCGCTCATCATGAGCGGTGCCTGCATCGACGACAACAAGGCACTGGCGCTCGGCGACGCGGCCAAGGGGATCTACTTCCTCGGGTCCAGCCCCCAGCGCACCGACACCGTCGACCCGCTCGGCAAGTACGAGGGCGGCATCATGGTCGACCGGATGACGAAGTACGGCAACAAGGACGACGCCGCCAAGGGCTTCGGCATCAACGGCTTCGGAACCACGGTGAACACGGCGCTCTTCATGACGCTGACCGCCGACAAGGCCGGGGGCGTCGACAAGCTGACGCCCGCCAACTTCAAGGCGTTCGTGAAGGGCACCAAGAACCAGCACGTGTACCTGGGGACGCCACTGAACTGTGCCGGTGCCGTCGAGCCGTACATCTCGGTGTGCTCGCCCTTCGTCCAGGTGACCCAGTGGGACGGCGCGAAGTACGTGACCAAGAAGCGCAACGTCAATGCCACCTACATCGTGAAGGGCACGCCGATCGACTTCGGCAAGTGACCTGACCGTCGGGCGGGAAGGGGGCCGGTCGGCGACGGCCGGCCCCCTCTCGCGCCCCGGGTCGCGCGGCAAGGAAGTGATCGTTGGATAGATTTCTCGGCGGGGACGCAGCACACGACAGGACGGTGGCATCGTGACGACGCCAGGACACCCGACGACGCTCGACGAGGTGAGCTTCTACGACGCGGCCACCCAGGAGGACTGGTACCCGACGTACGACCTCCTGCGAGACCAGGCGCCCGTTTGGCAGATGCCGGGCACGAACACGTTCGTGCTCACCCGCCACGAGGACATCGCGCTCGTGCTGCGCCGCATCGACATCTTCCTGCGCGGGGCGTCGGCCGCCACCCCGTCGTCGGGAGCGGCCACCAGGACGCGCGAGATCTACGACGCCAAGGGTTGGCCGCGCCGCACCGTCCTGGGCAGCAACCCGCCCGCGCACCGAAAGTTCCGCGAGATCGTCGATCCGTTCTTCACGGTGGCGGGCGCCGAGAGGCGGCGGCCGCTCATCGAGGGCGTCGTCGACGACCTGATCTCGGCCATGGAGGCTCGCGGCGAGTGCGAGTTCGTGCGCGACTTCGCCATTCCGCTCCCGGTGCGGGTCATCACGGCGATGATGGGCTTCGAGGCCCGCGACATCGCGCAGCTGAAGATCTACTCCGAGGCGTGGGTGCTGCCGTTCCGCGGCAACCTCACCGAGGACGAGGAGATCTACGCCGGCGAGACGGGCGTGGCGTTCCAGCACCACATCCACGCCACCATGCAGCGCAAGAAGGCGGATCCCGACGACTCGGTGATCTCGTACCTGGTGAACGAGGCGCGCTTCGAGGGGCGCCCGCTCACCGACGGCGAGATCATCAACATGACCGACCACCTCTACATCGGTGGCAACGAGACGACCACGTTCGCGCTGACATCGGGGCTGTGGCTGCTGCTCGGTCACCCCGAGGCGTACGCCGCACTGCTCGCCGACCGCTCGAAGGTCCGCAACTTCGTCGAGGAGTCGCTGCGCTGCGAATCGCCCACGATGGGCATGGTGCGCAACGCCGCCGTCGACACCGAGATCGGCGGCGTCGCCATCCCCAAGGGCTCGAACCTGCATCTGCGCTACGCCGCCGCCAACCGAGATCCGGCGGTGTTCGAATGCCCGGCCCAGTTCGACGTCGACCGGCCGAACACGCATCGCCACATGGCCTTCTCGGTGGGCGAGACGCACTGCACCGGCGCCGGCCTGTCTCGCGTCGAGCAGAACGTCGCGTTCCAGGCTCTGCTGGAGCGGCTGCCCAACCTCCGCTTCACGCCCGACCGCAACGACTTCACCCACCACCCGAACGTCACGCTGAGGGCGATGAAGGAGCTGTGGGTCAGCTGGGACGCCCGGGTCTGACCCGCTGGTCCCGGGTTCAGCGTCCGCTGAGCACGAGCAGCAGCGCGGCGCCGGTCACGAGGGCCGGGCCGAGGAGCCAGCGGTCGGGAGCGAGACGCCCGGTCACCCAGGTCAGGACGAGGAGCAACGCCAGCATCCCGAGGCCGAGCAGCGTCAACCCTGCGTCGGTGACGGGGCCGGGTGTGGTCATCCGTGCGACCAGGGAGAACATGACGATCCAGACGATCGGCGCGCCGAGCAGCACGGCGATCGGCCCCGAGCGGGCACCGGCCGGCTGGAAGTGCACGACGGCGACGATGGAGGCCACGACGTAGCCGACGATCGTGGCGGCGCCGCCCAGGACGGCCATGATGACGGCGGCTCCGAGGGCGTCCCAGCCGTTCGTGGAGCGCAGCCCGTCGCCGACGAGCAGGTAGCCGATTCCGAACCCCGCGAGCGCCGATGCGACAGCCGTGCCGAACGGCAGCAGCACCAGGCGGGCGCGGCGCCAGGCCAGGCTGGGCGTCGGCGCAGGGGAGAGAGCGAGCGGCGGCAGGAGCGGCGAGGCGATCATGGCATCAGGGTGCGCCGATCCGGTCGGTCCGCCCAGTGGGGGAATCCCCCAGATGCGGCTGGGGGCCCGACGTAGAGTCGCGGCGACGCGGGAGGAGACCAGATGTCCGAGCTCGATGAGGTGGCGCCGGCGTTCGTGGCCATGGCGCACCGGATCGTGTGGGCCGTGGCGGCCACGGTCGACGGCGCCGGCCGGCCCGCCACCCGGGTGCTCCACCCCATCTGGGAGTACGTCGACGGTGTGCTGACCGGGTGGATCGCCACCTCGCCGCTGTCGCCCAAGGCCGCCCACCTCGCGGCGGGCCCGCGGATGTCGCTGACCTACTGGGACGCAACGCACGACACGTGCACGGTGGACGCGGCGACGGCGTGGGACACCAGCGACGAGGGCCGCCGGGCGCTGTGGGACCGGTTCGCAACGGCGCCGGCGCCGCTCGGCTACGACCCGCGGATCATCCCCGGCTGGGATTCGCCCGACGCGCCGGGTTTCGGTGCGCTCACGCTCGTGCCGGATCGCCTGCGCGTGATGCCGGGCAGCCTGATGATGAAGGGCCAGGGCTCGCTGCTCACCTGGCGTCGCCCGTCCTGAGGTCCTCAGGTCGGTTGCAGCAGGGCGAGGAGCATGCGGCGCCACTCGGTGCGGACACGGTCGACGTCGAGGCGGTGCCGTCGGACGAGGTTGTCCCACGATTCCGTGAGCGTCACGCAATGGAGCGCGGCGAGCGCGGCGGGCCGGTCAGCCTCGGCGAGGTCCGAAAGGTCGGGCTCGAACAGCGTGCGCATCTGATCGAGCGTGATCGCGCGGCCCGTCTCGACGGCGGACCCGACCGTGGTGCTCTGGTCGGCCCGGGCAGTGGCGGCCAGCAACGCCGTGGCGCCCAGAACCTGGACGCGGATGGCGAACCCGATCCAGTGGTCGACGCGATCCGATGTCGTCGCGCCCGGCGGCAACGGCGGCAGCGTCATGGCGTCGCGGTGCCGTTCCTGGAATTCGACCACCGCAGCCGCCACGGCCGCGTCGCCGTCGTCGAAGTAGCGGTGGACCGAGCGGAGCGAGAGGCCCGCCCGGTCCGCGATCTGTTGCAGCGTGGGGAACCCTTCGCCGTCGGCGAGGAAGGCCGTCACGGCGTCGAGGACGAGGGCCTGGTTCCGTTCCCGGCGGGCGTGGCGGCCGTCGATCTCGTCGCGCGGTCCGCTGGTGTCGGTCACGGCACCGCCGGACCGCTGGGCGCCAGCGCTGCGAGAAGGGTGCGGGTCCAGGTCGCGCTGATCTGCTCGTCGTCGAGGCCGTGGCGCCGGGTCAGGTTGTCCCACGACTCCGACATCGTCGCCGTGTGGGCGAGCGCCACGCGGGCGGCGCGCTCCGGCTCGTCGAAGCGGGCGAGCTCGGGGATGAACAGGCGGCGAACGACCTCGATCTGGCTCTGCCGGTGCGCCTCGATGATCTCCTGCAGGCGCGGGCTCCGCCTGGCCCGTGTGTTGAGGGCGAGGAACGCCGCGTTCGTCCGGAGGCACTCGTCCATGCGCTCGTCGACCCGCCAGGCGACGCGCTCGGCCAGGGGTGCGACCAGCAGCCCGGTCGGCACGCGGGCGGGGGAAGGCTCGTTGTTGACGTACGACAGGTACGCCTCGGCGAGCACGGCATCGCCGTCGGCGAAGTAGCGGTGCAGCGAGCGGAGCGACACCCCCGACCGTTCGGCGATGTCCTGGAGCAGCGGGATGCCGTTGCCTTCCAGCGACAGCTCGACGGCGGCCGCGATCACCGCATCACGGTTGCGGTCGCGCCGCGCCCGGCGCCCGTCGACCGGTACCGCCGGCTCGTCCGGTGAGGAGGCACTCGCACCCAAGGCCAACGATGGTAGCGACTGGCCCGAACGGTCGAGCCAAGTGTCCCTGACGGTGTCAATGATCTGCGGGCCAACGGGCCCTCACATCGGTGCGAACCGAGCCGTGAAGTGACGCAGCGTCGGCGGCTGCTCGACGATCCGGTAGCCGGGGAGCGACGGGGCGCGCGTCGCGACCTCGGCGCAGACCTCGATCACGTAGTCCATGTGGCTCTGGGTGTACGTGCGGCGCGGGATGGCCAGACGCACCAGATCCATGGCCGACTCGTGTTCGGACCCGTCGGGCTGCCGACCGAACATCACGGTGCCGATCTCGCAGCCGCGGATGCCGCCCGTCTCGTAGAGCGCGACCGCCAGCGACTGACCCGGGTACTGCAACGGCGCGACGTGGGGCAGCAGTGCCCGTGCGTCGAGGTACACCGCGTGCCCACCGATGGGCTGCACCACGGGTACGCCCGCGGCGGCGAGCGCGTCGCCCAGGTACGCGGTGGAACGGATGCGGTAGCGCAGGTAGTCGTGCTCCACGACCTCGCGCAAGCCCTGCGCCAGCGCCTCGAGATCGCGCCCGGCCAGCCCGCCGTAGGTGGGGAACCCCTCGGTGAGGATGAGCAGGTTGCGGCACTGTGCGGCGAGGTCGCTGTCGTTCATGGCCAGCCAGCCCCCGATGTTGCCGAGGGGGTCCTTCTTGGCGCTCATGGTCATGCCGTCGGCCAGACCGGCGATCTCCCGCACGATGTCGCGCACGTCGCGGTCGCCCTGGCCCGGCTCGCGCTCGCGGATGAACCAGGCGTTCTCGGCGAAGCGGCAGGCGTCGAGGAACAGCGGCACGCCGTGGCGATCGCACACGGCCCGCACCCCGCGCAGGTTCTCGAGCGACACGGGCTGGCCGCCACCCGAGTTGTTGGTGATGGTCATGAACACCACGGGGACGGTGCCGGCCCGCGCCGTGAGGAACGCATCGAGCGCGTCGAGGTCCATGTTGCCCTTGAACGGGTGTCGCGACGCCGGGTCCCGGCCTTCGGCGATCACCAGGTCGACGGCCTCGGCGCCCGTGTACTCCACGTTGGCTCGGGTGGTGTCGAAGTGGGTGTTGTTCGGGACGGCCTTCCCCGGACCACCGATGGCGGTGAAGAGGATCTTCTCGGCGGCGCGGCCCTGGTGCGTGGGGATCACGTGGGTGAACGGGAAGAGGTCCTGCACGCTCTCGAGGAACCGGTACCACGACGGCGACCCGGCGTAGCTCTCGTCGCCGCGCTGGATGCCGGCCCACTGATCGCGCGACATGGCACCGGTGCCCGAGTCGGTGAGCAGGTCGATGAGCACGTCGTCGGAGCGCAGCGAGAACAGGTTGTAGTCGGCGGCGCGGATGGCGGCGCGGCGTTCGTCCGGCGTGGTCATGCGCAACGGCTCGACGGAATGGATGCGAAACGGCTCGATGATCGTGCGGAACGTCATCGGCGCATCATGCTCGGGCGGGGGAGCCTCACCGCGCCGAGGGCCGGACCGGCATCGCCCGCTGCGGCACCTCGTGTACGCGGATCCGCCGGCGCCGACAGGATCGTCGGTGGTCGACAACCTGATCGCAGCGATCGCCGACCGCTGAAGCCAGGGGAACGACGAAGGCCCCGGCAGAGCCGGGGCCGAACGTGAGTGAGTGAGTCGGGTTGGCGGGATTCGAACCCGCGGCCTCCACGTCCCGAACGTGGCGCGCTAACCAAGCTGCGCTACAACCCGTTTTTGCTGCGGTGCGATCTTACCCGGCGGTCGCCGTTGCACCAGCCGGCGTTTCCAGACCCTCGGTCCAGGTGCCTCCGGCCAGCACCGTTTTGACCGCCTTGCGCAGGCGGAGGGCGTCGAGCGGCTTGATCAGCCAGCCGTCGGCGCCGGAGCGGCGGGCCAGGTGCAGGTCGGCTTTGCGGTCGAGCAGGACGATCACCGGCACGTGCGGGAGACGATCGCCCGACTCCTCGAGTCGCAGGTCCATCGTGACGGCGATGCCGCCCATGTTGCCGATCTGGAGGTCGAGCACGGCGATGTCGGGCCGCTTGTCCTTGATGGCACCCACCACGGCCTGGCCCGAGTCGCACACGGTGAACGTCACGCCCTCGTCGGTGAGGGCTTCGGTGACGTCTTCGAGGACCCGGTCGGCGTCGGTGGCGATGAGGATGCGGGGCACGGTGGACAACGTTAGCGGCGCCTTCGCCGCGTGGGCGATCCCTCTGACGGCGTCGGCGGGGTCGTCGCCGGCCGGGTGATCGACGGCAGAGCCGGTCCGAGCAACGGGACGGCCAGCGCCCGGAGTCCGGCCAGGTCGTGGACGTCGCTCGCTTGCAGCGGCACGAGCACGCTGGGGGCGGGGGCCACGTGCCCGGCCAGCGCGGTCACCTGCGCCGTCTCGGCGGCGGCCACGGTCTGGAGCTCGACCAGGTTCTGCCACCAGGGCGCCAGGGCGCCGCCCGCCGCGCCGCCCGCTGGCCCGCCCGCTGGCCCGTCGGGTGGCGCGATGCCCGGCCCGAACGCGGGGTGGGCCCGATTCACGACGAGGGCGCCGACGCGCAGGCCCAGGTCGGCGAGCCGGTCGGCGAACCAGCGGGCCTCTCCCACGGCGTCGGCGCGGGGCGCGGCCACGAGCACGTAGACCGTGGCCGGGTCGTGCAGGAGGGTGTCGACCGCCGAGGCCCGGGCCCGGAAGCCCGCCTCCATCCCGTCGAACGCCTGGAAGAACGCGATGGCGTCGGCGATCACCTCGCCCCCCACGACCCGCGACACGGCGCGCAGGAAGGCCTGGGCGGCCACGTTCACGGCCCGCAGGTAGACGCGGGTGGGGGCCATGAGCGCCCGATAGAACCGGTGGTCGAGGAAGCGCGTGAGCCGCTCGGGGGCGTCGAGGAAGTCGAGGGCGTTGCGGGCCGGCGGCGTGTCGACGACGACCACGTCGAACCGGTCGTCCTCGGTGAGCTCGTAGAGCTTCTCGGCGGCCATGTACTCCTGCGTTCCCGAGAGCCGGCCCGAGATGTTGCGGTAGAACGGGTTGGCCAGGATGCGTTCGGCCTGGCGCTCGTCGGGGGCGTAGCGGGTGACGAGGGCGTCGAACGTGGTGCGGGTGTCGAGCATGAGCGCCCACAGCTCGCCGGGCACGTCGTCGCCCAGCACCTGGGTGGGCACCCGCTGCGGCTCGTTGCTCAGCTCGCCCACCCCGAGCGCGTCGGCCAGCCGCCGGGCGGGGTCGATGGTGACCACGGCGGCCCGGCGACCCAAGCGGGCCGCCTCCAGCGCCAGCGCCGCGGCGGTGGTCGTCTTGCCGACGCCGCCCGTGCCGCAGCACACGATCACGCGTCCGTGCGCGAGCAGCGCGGCGAGGTCGGGGGCGTCAGCCATGTCAGGTCAGTCCGCCGATGCCGGCGAGCAGGTCGTCGGCGAGGGCGGCGATGTCGTCCGGGCCGAGCCCGGCGGTGAAGCGGAACGGAAGGGCCACCTGCCCGAGCGGCAACCGTTCGGCCAGCCGGTCGGTCTGCTCGCGCTGCAGCGCGGCGCGCTCGAGGCGGAACGCGGCGGCCTGGGCCAGCGCGGCGCGGGTGGCGGCGGGAAGGCGCTTGGCCGCCGCCGGCAGCTCGTCGTCGAGACCGTCGATCGTGGGGTAGACGGCGTTCACGACGACCGGGGCGAGGGCGACGCCGACCTCGTCCTCGAGCCGGTAGGCGGCTTCGACGAGCTCGTTCACCGGGGTCTCCTCGGCCAGGGTGACCAGCAGGACGCGGCACCGGGCCTCGTCGGCCAGCATGGCCAGCACCTCGGCGGCCTGGCTGGCGATGGGGCCGCCGCCCACGACCTCGGCCAGCCCGCGGGGCGAGCGAAGGAACGTGATGGCGTGCCCGGCGGCGGGGGCGTCGACGATGACCAGATCGGCCACGCCGGCCCGCTCGTAGGCCTTGATCTTGCCCAGGACGAGCAGGTCGTCGATGCCGGGGGCGGCGGTGGCGACGACGTCGAGGACGCCGGTGCGGATCAGCCGGCCGAGCAGCCGGTTGAGGCCGTGGTGCTCGAGGTACTCGCCCAGCGCGGCGGGCGCGGTGACCGAGCGGGCCCGGATCTCGCCCGTCCCGGCGACCCCCATGCCCGTGGCGATGGTCACTTCGTGGTCGTCCAGGGGTGCCGGTGCCCCCAACAACGTGCCAAGGTTGGTGCCGGCATCGACGGCCAGGACGATCACGGAAAGCCCGCACGACGCAGCGGCGCGGGCCAGCACCGCGGAGACCGTCGTCTTGCCGACACCGCCCTTCCCGGCCACGATCAGCAGCCTGGACGCCGCGAAGAACGCTTGCGGATCCACCGTCTTCCAACCCGGCCCTTCACCTGGAGGCACTTCGTGCGCAGACTAGCGATCGTCCTCGGCGGGCTCGCTGCCGTGCTCGCTCCGGTGGTCGGGTCGTTCGGCACGCCCGCCGCCGCGGCCGCCGACGACCCCGCCACCTTGGCGGCTCCCGTCGACGTCGTCCAGATCTCGGGCTTCCTCGACCGCATCACGCTCGACCAGCTGACGCGGTCCATCGAACGGGCCGAGACGGGCGGAGCGCAGGCCCTGATCGTGCAGCTCAACTCGAAGGGCGCCGTCGTGCCGACGGCCGAGATCACCGAGTTGGTCACGCGGATGCAGTCGGCCAAGGTGCCCGTGGCGGTGTGGGTCGGCCCGTCGGGCGCCCACGCCCAGGGCGCGGCCGGGCAGCTGCTCGGGGCCGCCGCGGTCACCGGCATGGCGCCGGGCACGCGGGTCGGTTCGTTCGGCGCGCCGCTGCCGGGCGTGACCCTCCAGCTCGGCGAGAAGCCCGAGGAGCTGCGCACGCGCACGGTGAACGCCGTCGACGCCCGCGTGCGCGGCGTCGTGCGCAACCCGCTCAGCGACGAGACGGTGCCGACGCTGCGCAACATGCTCCTGGCGCTGAACGGGCTCTCGTGGCAGGGCCGTACGGTGCAGACGACGCAACAGGTCACGGCCGAGGACGGCACGGTCCGCGTCGAGCTGGTGGCCGCGCCGCGACTGTTCAAGATCGGGTTGGTGGCCCAGTTGATGCACTCGGTGGCCAGCGTGCCGGTGGCCTACCTGCTCATCACGATCGGCCTGTGCCTGCTGCTGTTCGAGTTCTTCACGGCCGGCATCGGCGTCGCCGGAGCGGTGGGCGCGGCGTGCACCGTGCTCGGCTGCTACGGCTTGTTGGCGCTGCCGACGCGGGGCTGGGCCGTTGCGCTGCTGGTGGTGGCCGTGGTCGCCTTCGGCATCGACGTGCAGACCGGGGTGCCTCGCTTCTGGACGGCCGCCGGCATGGTGCTGTTCACCGTGGGGTCGCTGTTCCTCTACCGGGGCGTGCACCTCAGCTGGCTGTCGTTGCTCGTGGGCATCGCCGGCGTGGCCCTCACGTTCTTCAGCGGCATGCCGTCGATGGTGCGGACGAGGTTCGCCACGCCGACCATCGGCCGGGAGTGGATGATCGGCGCACCGGGTGAAGCGGTCACGGCAATCGACCCCGTCGGCGTCGTGCGCGTGGGCGAGGCGCAGTGGCGGGCCCGCACGAACCGGGCCACCCCGGTGCTCCTCGGTGGCCGGATCAAGGTCGTGGCGATCGACGGCGTCACCCTCGAAGTGGAGCCCGAGGAGGGCGGCGCGCGTGACTACCGGGAGCGCCGAGGTGCGGATTCCACGACCACGAAAAGTGAGGAAACACGGGCGTAACATCTCACCCCTTGTAGTGCGCCCCGCCAGGTCCTATGGTGTCGACTTGCATTAGTTCGGAACACATACGAAATGGGTTCACATGTGGGAGCATCGGGCGGCATGTCGGGGTTCGCGGGGCGAGCTGTTCTACCCGCCCGTCCTCGGTGAGGCGCGCGACGAGCGTCGCCGCCGCGAGATGAAGGCCAAGGCCATCTGCGGGCGCTGCGAGGTGCAGCGCCACTGCCTCGACTTCGCGGTGCGCGCCGCCGAGCGCCACGGCATCTGGGGCGGTCTGACCGAGCGCGAGCGCGGCGACCTGCTCGAGGTCCGCTCCGCCTGACCCCGGGCGGTCGGTCGGCGCACCGGGACTACGCTGCCGCAACCGTGGACGCCGCCAGCCGCCAGCGCATGCCCTCGTGGGTCCCGCGCGCCATCGCGCTGTTCTGGCTCGGTTTCCTGCTGGTGGTGCTGGGCCGGTGGCTGCTCGGCCGGCTCGAGACGCTGCTCGTCATGCTGCTCGTCTCGCTGTTCTTGTCGCTGGCGCTCGAGCCGGCGGTCAACCGGTTGGTGGGGCGGGGGTGGCGGCGCGGCTCGGCGACCGGCGCCGTGCTGTCGGGGCTCGTCGTCGCCGCGCTCGGGTTCATCGCCGTGATGGGCACGCTGCTCGTCGACCAGGTCGCCACACTCATCGACAAAGCACCCGACTACGTGACGAAGGTGCAGGACTGGGTGAACAACACGTTCCCCAACGCCAACGTCGACTTCAAGGACATCGTCGACAACCTGACGAAGGAGAACGGCACCGTCCAGCGGTGGGCGAGCAGCCTGGCCAACAACACCTTGAAGCTCTCGGCCACCGCGCTCGGGCTGCTGCTCCAGGTGTTCTCGATCGGTCTGTTCACGTTCTACCTGGTGGCGCAGGGGCCCAAGCTGCGCCGCGTCATCTGCTCGCTGCTGCGCCCCGAGCGTCAGGCCCACGTGCTCCGGGCGTGGGAGGTGGCCATCGACAAGACCGGCGGCTACCTCTACAGCCGGGCCCTGCTGGCGTTGGTGTCGTCGCTGTTCCATGGCGTCGCGTTCTGGATCGTCGGCGTGCCGTACCCGGCGGCGCTGGCGTTGTGGGTCGGCCTGGTGTCCCAGTTCCTCCCGGTCATCGGTACCTACCTGGCGGGTGTGCTGCCTCTCTTCGTGGCGCTCGTGAACGAGCCGGTGAAGGCGGTCTGGGTCTTCGCGCTCGTCGTCGTGTACCAGCAGATCGAGAACTATCTGCTGGCCCCCCGCATCACGGCGCGCACCATGGAGCTGAACCCGGCGCTGGCGTTCGGTGCCGCCATCGCCGGCGCGGCGATCCTCGGGCCCGTCGGCGCCGTCCTGGCGTTGCCCACGGCGGCCACGCTGCAGGCGTTCGCCGGTCTCTACGTCACCCGCCACGACGTGGTGGACTCCCACCTCACGGCAGAGCCGCCGCGGCGTCCGAAGCGTCGCCCCGGGCGGCGCCGCGCCTGACGGGCGCGTTCACCCGTCGAGTGTCAGGCGGCCGGTGGCCGGCCGCCGAGGGCGACCATCTCGAGCAGCACGCTGTCGAGCGAGCGGGCCGTGTCGGTCACGTCGGGGCCGGTGGTGATGAAGGCCGCGGCCCCCAGGTCATGGGCGCGAGCCTGTGTCTCGGCGTCGGGTGTCGGCGTGATGACCACGACGGGGGGTCTCGGCGCGGGCCGGGCGCGGTGTGCCTCGACGAACGCTTCGATCGCCGGTTGGGGGCACGGGAGTACGAGCATCACCAGCTCGACCGGTGGACCCGCGCCCAGCCGGGCCACCGCGTCACCGACCGAGATGGCATCGTGCACGGCCGTCGGCACGCTCGATCGGCGGAGTGCAGCGCGAGGGCCCGCCGGGTCGTCGGTGGTGCCACCGAAGAGCAGCACCTGCAGCGGCGGGGCGGCGGCGGCCGCGGTCTCGGCGGGGCTGCCGCCTTCGCCGGTGACGATGACGAAGACGCGATCGCCGAAGCGTCGGTGGGCGCGGTGCGGCAGGTCCATGCGCAGCCATCGGGACGCGCCCGCCGGCAGCGTGGCGATGACGAGCTGGTCGTAGTGACCCGAGCGCTCGGCCGCAGCGATGGCGAGCAGCGGGTCGGCCGGACCCATGGCGCCGCTGGCGGTGACGCCCAGCGAGCGGAGCCATCCGACGAGCGCCTGCAGCCGGGCGACGGCGGCGGTGCGCACCTGCTCGTAGGCGTCCGCCTCGCTGGCCGGAGCCAGGATGCCGATCATCGGGTCACCGCCCAGGTAAGCCGGCGTCGGCTCGGGGACCACGACGTCGGCCACCAGGTCGGGGTGCGCATCGGCGAGGGTGCGCAGGTGCGCCGCCAGCTCGTTGCTGCCGAGGGTCTGGTTGGCCACGATCAGGCATCGCATGGTGATCCTCTCCATTGCGTCGACGCGGGCGGAGCCTACGCCGGTGCCGACGCCGCGGCGGCCAGACGCTCGGCCAGCGCGCCGAGGCGTGCGCGCAGCTCGGGCGGATCGAGCACCACGAACGGCACGCCGATCAAACCGAGGTGGAGTGCGATGTGGTCGAGGTCGAACGCCCCGGTCGTGAGCAGCGTGTGTCCGTCGTCGGCCGCTTCGAGCACCGCGACGGTGGGTGGGAC
This sequence comes from Actinomycetes bacterium, assembly GCA_031423915.1. Taxonomy (GTDB): domain Bacteria; phylum Actinomycetota; class Acidimicrobiia; order Acidimicrobiales; family Ilumatobacteraceae; genus JANMAT01. The sequence continues at coordinate 21,537 of JANPGL010000197.1, forward strand.
TCGCGCCGCCACCGCGGCGAGCGGCGCATCGAGCAGGACGCGCGCCTGGTGCGGGTACGGCGCCACGGCCATGCCCCGCGCCACGAGATCGGCGGGGTCGGGCGCGTCGGTGCGCACGAAGCGGTGACCGGTTCGCTGGACGGCGCCCATGCGGTCGACGCGGAACGTGCGCCAGGCGGCGCGGCGCACGTCGTAGGCCGCGAGGTACCAGCGCCGACCGGTGTGCACCAGCCGCAACGGTTCGACGGTGCGTTCGCTCTCGCGTCCGTCGCGGTCGCCGTAGGCGAAGCGGAGGCGTTCATCCTCGCGGCAGGCCTGCGCGATGTCGACGAGCGCGTCGGGGCCCACGGCGTCGTCGTGGTCGGGCGCGCCGTCGCCGCCGAGCGGCACGGTCATGGCCGTCAACGCCGCGAGCTGCGGGCGCAAACGGCCGGGCAGCACCTGCTCAAGCTTGGCGAGCGCGGACAAGCCGGCCTCCGCCGCGGCGCGCACGGAGCCGCCGGTGGCGGCGCGCAGCGAGACGGCCACGGCCACGGCCTCGTCGTCGTCGAGCACGAGCGGTGGCATGGCCACCCCCGGAGCGAGGCGGTACCCGCCGGTCGGCCCGAGCACCGCGTCGACGGGATAGCCGAGCTGGCGGAGCCGGTCGACATCGCGGCGCACCGTGCGGTCGGTGATGCCGAGCCGCTCGGCCAGCGTCGGGCCCGTCCACGCCGTGCGCTGCTGGAGCAGGCCCAGCAGGCGGAGCAGGCGCACGGCAGGGTCGGCCACGCGGTCCAGTCTTCCGCACGAGCAGGACCGGATCGGTCCGGGTCGGCGCGTACGGTTCGGGCATGGACTTGGACTGGACCGAGCAGACGATCGAACAGCTCGACTGGCACTGGCGCGAGCACCTGCGGCCGCGCCTCGACGGGCTCACGGACGACGAGTACCGCTGGGAACCCGTGCCCGGCTGCTGGAACCTTCGGCCGCGCGCCGAGGCCACCACGGCGATGGCCACCGGCAGCGGGGACGTGGTGGCCGACTTCGCCTGGCCCGAGCCCGACCCGGCGCCGGTGACCACCATCGCCTGGCGTCTCGCCCACGTGGCCGTCGGCCTGTTCGGCATGCGCGCCTCGAACCACTTCGGTGACGGCTCGGTGGCCTACGAGACCACCGACTGGTCGCTCACCGCCGCAGGTGGCCTGGCGCTGCTCGACGGCTGGTACCGCGAGTGGATGGTGGGCGTGCGCTCGCTCGGTGCCAAGGGCATGGCGGCGCCGTGTGGGCCGAGCGAGGGGCCGTGGGCCGATGCGCCGATGGGCGCGCTCGTGCTGCACATCAACCGCGAGGCCATCCACCACGGCGCCGAGGTCGCGCTCCTGCGGGACCTGTACCGCGCCGGCTACGGCAGGTAGGGGAGTGGTGCCGGGCCGAGCTGCCGGGCCAGCACGCGCTGGGCGTCGGCCACGAACTCGCAGATGCGCGGGCGGGTCTCGGCGGGGTCGATGATGTCCTGCCCGGTGGCCTCCGCGGTGCGGAACGGCGAGGCGAGCGCCTGGAGGCGCTGTTCGATCTCGGCCTGCTTGGCCGCCGGGTCTGGCGCCGATTCGATCTCGCGCCGGTACGCCGCCGAGGCGCCGCCGGCGATGTGCATCGAACCCCAGTTGGCCGACGGCCACGCGTACCGCCGGAACATGCCGGTCGGGCGGTGCTGCACCTGGCCCGCCACGCCGTACAAGCGGCGCACCACCACGGTGATCCACGGCATGCGGCTCAGGTTCGTGACGCACACGAGCCGTGCGCCGGCGCGTTCGATGCCCGCGCGCTCGGACTCGATGCCGACCAGGAAGCCCGGTTCGTCGGCCAGCGACACGAGCGGCAGATGAAACAGGTCGCACAGCTGGATGAGGCGCATCGCCTTGCTCCCCGCGGCCACGTCGGTGGCGCCGCCGTGGAACCGTGGGTTGTTCGCCATGATGCCGACGGGATGCCCGCCGAAGCGGGCCAGGCCGGTGATGCGGCTGCGGCCGTAGCGCGGCGCGATCTCGAAGAACGAGCCGCGGTCGACCACGGCATCGACGGCCTTGCGGGCGTCGTGGATGCGGCGCGGCTCGCGCGGCACGAGCGCGCGCAGCGCCGGCTCCGCGCGGTCGACCGGGTCGTCGGCGGGCAGGCTGGGCGCCAGCTCGTGCACGCTCGACGGCAGGTACGACAGGAACCGGCGGATCTGGGCGATCGCATCGTCCTCGTCGGCGGCCAGGTTGTCGACCACGCCGCTCACCTGGGTGTGGATCTGCGGGCCACCCAGCTCTTCCTTCGTGATGTCGACGCCGTGCGCCGCCTTGACCACGGGCGGGCCGCCCGGGAACAGCTGCGACGTCCCGTCGACCATCACGTTCCAGTGGGCCATGCAGGCGTTCACCGCGGGGAGGCCGGCCACCGAGCCCATCACCGCCGACACCACCGGCACCTGGTTCATCAACTGGGCATCGACCGTCGACCAGATGTTGCCGTCGGGCAGGTAGGTGCGGCCGATCTCCTCGAAGCTGCGCACGCTGCCGCCGGCGGCGTCGAGCAGGCGGATGTACGGCACCTGCCACTCGGCGGCGCGCTCGTTGGGCCGCAGCTCCTGGCCGAGGCCGCCGTGGTTGCCGCCACCCGAGCCGCCCCGCACCGTGAAGTCGCCGGCGGCGACCACGACCGTTCGACCGTCGATGGTGCACAGGCCGTCGACCTCGCCTTTCGGTGTGAAGCCGACCAGCGTCCCGTCGGGCGCGTACTCGCCGCGGCCCTGGAGCGCACCGAACTCGCGGAACGAGCCGGCGTCGGCCAATCGCGATATCCGCTCGCGCGCGGTCAGCTTGCCGCGCGAGTGCTGGAAGTCCACCGAGTCGGGCCCGCCCATGGCCAGCGCACCAGCTTCTCGCCGGGCCAGCTCGTCGAGCTCCGCGTCCCACGACATGGTCGCCCCCTCTCCCGCGAACGACCGTAGCCGCCGCGTGGGCCGTGGGTTCAGCCGTCGGTGACGAGCGGCTCGAGGTGCGACGTGCAGTGCCGGCAGCGGGTGGCGTCGACCGCCACGAACTCCTTGCACGCGTCGCACTCGCGTTGGCCCTGCGCCTTGAAGTCGCCCATGCCGGCTTTCTTGAACGCCCTCACGAGCAGCAGCAGCACGAAGGCCACGATGACGAAGCTGAGAAGGCTGCCCAGGAAGTCGCCGATGTGGATCGTGCCCTGGCGCAGGTGGAGGACTACCCCGCTCAGGTCGGGCTGCCCGCCGAGGGCGCCGATGAAGTCGCCGATCACGTTCTTGGCCAGCGATTCGACCACCCCGGCGAACGCCGCGCCGATGATGAACCCGATGGCCAGGTCGATCAGGTTGCCGCCGAACGCGAACGACTTGAACTCGTCGAGGAGCTTCTTCACGGCGGGGAGTTTCGCAGAGGGGACCGTTCAGTCGGGGGACGGTGGGGTGATGTCGAGACCGAACAGCTGGCGGAAGCGCTCGTAGTACGCGGCGTCGTCGTCGGGGTCGATGGCGCCGAGGGCGATCCAGTCGGCGTCGCTCATGCGGGCCCGCCCTTCGAGCGATTCGGCCGCGCCCCAACCGCACACCCAGCGCAGCTTCGGCTCGCTGGTGGCGTAGGCCTCGTGGACGACGGCGGCGACGTCGTACGGGTCGGTACCGGGTTGCTGCAACCCGGTCACGTAGAACGCGAACATGCGCCGGTAGTGCGCGTCGTAGGCGCCGCTGGCATTGGGGGTCTCGCTGTTCTTGGCCTGGATGGCCGTGCGTGTCACGCCTGCTTCGAGCAGGGCCACGCGGATGCCGAACGGCGCCACCTCCTGCGCCAGGCCTTCGGTCCAACCCTCGAGCGCGTACTTCGAGGCCACGTACGGCGATTGCGCGGCCGACGGCACCTTGCCCGTGAACGACCCGACGTTCACGATGCACCCGCGCCCGCCGGCACGCATGCCGGGCAGCACCGCCTGGGTGCAACGGACGGCGCCGCACAGGTTCACGTTGAACGCATCGAGGTAGACGCCGGTGGGGCAGTGCTCTGCGACGGAGATCGGCCCGACCCCGGCGTTGTTGACGAGCAGGTCCACGGTGCCGACCCGGTCGATGATGGTGGCGAACCCGCGGGCGACCGAGTCGTCGTCGGCCACGTCGAGCTCCACCAGCTCGACGGCGACTCCGGCCTCGGCGGCCATGGCCTGGAGCTTGGCCGCCTTGGCGACGGCCCGGACGGTGCCGACGACGCGCAGACCCTTCGACGCGAGGTGCAGCGCGGTGGCCCGCCCGATGCCCGAGTTGACCCCGGTGACCACGGCGATCGGGGCGTTGCGATCGGTCGTCGGGCTGGTGTCGGTCATGCCCGTCATCCTGCCTCACCTGGGCCCCGACGCGACGCAGCCGCGGCGGGCCGTGGCCCACCGCGGCTGCGGTGCGTTCATCCGCTCAGCGGATCACTTGCCGAAGTCGAGCTCCGTGCCCTTGATGAGGTCGAGGGCCGAGAACACGCCCGTGATCGGGTTCAGCGCCTTGCCGTCCCACTGGAGCATGTTGGCCGTCGAGTTGCAGACCGCCACGTACGGGGCGTTCTTGGCGCCGCCGGCGCAGTCGAGGCCGGTGCCGCCCCACTGGTAGCGGCCGGCGGTCTCGCCGAGCAGCTTGGTGTAGGCGGTGACGTCGACCTTCGTCGGGTCACCGTTGGCCTGCTCGGTGATCAGGTCCCAGATCTGCATGAAGATCGTGAAGCCCTGGGTGGCGAAGCCCTTGCCGGCCGTCTCGGCGCCACCGGTGGCGTACTTGGCCATGCGGCTCTGGTACGTGTCGGCGACGTTCTTGTCCTGCACCGACATGCCGGCGGTGGCGAGTAGCGACGGTGCGCCGTTGCCCACGAAGTAGATGCCCTTGGCCGTGTCGCCGGCCTCCGTCATCTTGGCCAGGTCGATGCACGAGCCGGTCATGACGAGCGGGGTCACCGACTGCTTCCAGCCCAGCTTGGCGAGGGAGTTGACGAGCGTCCAGCAGTCGGCACCCTGGCCCGAGAAGCCGATGCCGTCCGGCTTGAAGTCGAGCACCTGGGTGGCCTGCGGGGTCACGTCGGCCTGACCCGGCTTGATCGGCACGCCGATGTGGGTCAGGTCGGGGATGGAGCCCTTGTTGGCGTTGCCGTCGGCTTTGATGTCAGCACCAGACAGCTTCTTGCCCGCCAGCACTTCGAGCGGCTTCTTCTCGAGGTCGTGGTAGCAGAAGACACCGGGAGGCGTGTCGGCCCACGGGATGGCGATCTTCTTCTTCTTCAGCTCCTTGGTGAGGATCTTGATGAGCGCGGTGTGGGCGCCGAGGCAGCCACCGCCGCCGCCGACGGCGTAGACGCCGGGCGACGTGAAGTCGAGCGCGGTGATCGGGGTTCCCACGAGCACCGGGATCTTCGCGGCGGCGTAGATGGCGAAGTGGTTGCCGAAGAAGTTCAGCGACGACAGCACGAGGAACGGCTTCTTCGAGGCGAGCTCGTTGGCGCACTTCTGCGAGTCGGATGGCGTGATGGCCATCTTGCAGACCTCGAGCTTGATCGGCCGACCTGGCTTCATGGCCTTGTAGTCGGCACCGAGACCGCCGAGCTCCTCGTTGATGTACTTGACCGCGGCCTCAGCGCCGAAGGTGTATTCGGGGAACGTGCCGGCGGGATCGCCCTCGGGGTTCTGGAGCCCGATCACGATCGGGTCGCCGGTGGCCTTCATCGGCTTTGCCTGGGCAGCCTGCTCGGCGGCAAGGGTCTCGTCGGCGTGCTTGAGCTTGGTGGCGGTCGCCGCCGCCGTCGTGGTCGCCCCGCTGCTGGCCGCGGTGGTCGTCGCTGCTGCGGCGGTGGTAGCGGCGGCCGCGGCCGTGGTGGCGGCCGCTGCGGTGGTGCCCGCCGCCTTGACGGTCGTGGCGCTGGAGCTGCCGCTGCTGGATCCGCACGCGGAGGCGCCAAGGGCGAGAGCCCCGAGCACTGCGACCGCGCGCAGAGAAGGTGAAGTGCGCACCTGTGTGTTCCCCCTGGGTTGGTTGTGTGCGAACGGACGAACCGCCCGTCAGCGAGGAGCCCCCCCGGGCTCCGGCGCCTAGTTCACCACAAATGACTCAGCGATCAAATACCCATCGCGTTACAGCACGGCCGAGCCGATCTCGGGGCGGACGCGGCGCAGCCGCGGCGGGCCTCGGCCCACCGCGGCTGCGGTGCGTTCATGCGCTCAGTGGATCACTTGCCGAAGTCGAGCTCCGTGCCCTTGATGAGGTGCAGGCCCGAGAACACCGGATGCGTCTCCTTCAGTGTGGTGCCGTCCCACTGCAGCGTGCTGGCGGTGGAGTTGCAGACCGCGATGTACGGCGCGTTGTTGACCCCGTCGGCGCAGTTGAGGCCCGTGCCGCCCCACTGATGGTGGTTCACGGTGGCACCCAGCACCTTGACGAACGCCGCCCCGTCGATCTTGGTCGGGTCTCCGTTGGCCTGCTCGTTCATGATCTCCCATACCTGCATGAGGATGGTGAACCCGGCCGTGGCGAAGCCCTTGCCGGCGGTGTCGGCGCCGCCCTCGGCGTACTTGGCCATGCGGCTGGTGTACGTCTCGGCCTCGTTCTTCTGCTGGCCGGTCAGCGAATCGGGCAGCGTGAGCGAGGCCGCACCGGTGCCGGCGAAGTAGATGCCCTTGGCCACATCGCCGAGCTCCTTCATCTTGGCCAAGTCGACGCAGGCCCCCGACAGCACGAGAGGCGTCTTGGCCTGCGTCCAGCCGAGCTTGGCGAGCGCGCCGACGAAGGTCCAGCAGTCGGCGCCCTGGGCCGAGTAGAGGATGGCGTCGGGCTTGAAGTCGAGCACCTGGGTGGCCTGCGGCGTCACGTCGGCCTGGCCCGGCTTCACGGCGACGCCGATGTGCACCAGGTCGGGGATCGAGCCCTTGTCGGCGTTGCCGTCGGCCTTGATGGGCGAGCCGTCCAGCTTCTTGCCGGCCAGCACCTCGAGCGGCTTCTTCTCGAGGTCGTGGTAGCAGAACACGCCGGGAGGCGTGTCGGCCCACGGCACCGCGATCCGCTTCTTGCCCAGCTGCTTGGTGGCGATCTCCACCATGCCTGTGTGGTTGCCGAGGCAGCCGCCGCCGCCACCGATGGCGAACACGCCGGGCGAGGTGAAGTCGAGTGCCGTGATCGGCACGCCGACGAGCACCGGGATCTTCGCCGCCTGGTAGATCGAGAAGTGGTTGCCGAAGAAGTTCAGCGACGAGATGACCAGCAACGGCTTCTTCGACGCCAGCTCGTTGGCGCAGCGCTGGGAGTCGGCCGGTGTGATTGCCATCTTGCAGGTCTCGAGCTTGATCGGGCGGCCGGGCTTGCCGTTCTTGTAGTCGGCGCCGATGCCCCCGAGCTCCTCGTTGATGTACTTCACCGCGGCCTCGGCGGCCTGCCGGTACTCGGGGAACGTGCCACTCGGATCGCCTTCGGGGTTCTGGAACCCGATGACGACCGGATCGCCGCTGGCCTTCATCGGCTTGGCCTGTCCGGCCTTCTCGTTGGCCAACGCGATGTCGGCACCGACCAGTGTCTTGGTACCGCCGCCCGCAGCGGTGGTGGTGGCGGCAGCAGCCGTAGTGGCAATGGCGGTGGTGGTGGCGGTGGTGGCCGCGGCGGTGGTGCCCGTGGTCTTGGCGGTCGTGGCGGTGGAGCCGCCGCTGCTGGATCCGCACGCGCTGGCAGCGAGGGCGAGAGCCCCGAGCACCGCAACGACGCGCAGAGAAGGTGAAGTGCGCACCTGTCTGTTCCCCCTGGATCGGTCCTATGTAGGCGGACGCTCGAAACGCCCGCCTCAGTGAGTCCCCCCGGACCCCGGGTCACTGTTGACCACAAATGACTCACCGATCAATACCGATCGCGTTAAAGGACCGGGAGACGCGGCCCACCGATGCGCAGATCACCCCTTCGCCGGGTCACGCCCCGAGCGTCGAGCTCGGCGGCCAGTGGTAGCGCGTGCTTGCGGGTGGCGCCGATGGCGTCGCGCAGCTCGGCCACCGTGAAGCCGTCGGGCCTGGCCACCAGGAGCTGGGCGGCGACGCGCGCCGCCTCGTCGATGGCGGTGGACGCGAAGTGCACGCCGTCGCGCTCGATCACCAACCCGCGTTGGACGAGTTGGCGGAGCACGGCGCGGTCGACGCCCTCGGCTCCGGGTGGCGCGAACGGTGCGGCCGCTAGCGCGGCGACGAACGGATGATCGGCCAGGACGTCGCGCACCTCGGCGGGGCGGGCCCGCCCGCCGATCTGCTCGATGCCCGTCATGGTCGACAGCACCGCGCGCTCGCGATCGTCGAGCACGGCCACGTCGAGGCCGAGCTCGCCGGCGTCGACCACGCGGCGGCGCACGCGGTCGGCCACGCCCTCGGCCACGCCCGGGGCGGTGACCCACGAGCCGACCGTCGGTTCGCGCCGCTCGCCCGTCAACAGCTCCAGCTCGTCGGCCGTCACCCAGCCGCGCTCGGCCACGACGCGGTCGACGTCGCGGTCGGGGCGTGCCTTCGACGCCGGACGCACCGGCGCGACGTCGAGCACCTCGCCGCCGCCGACCGTCTCGCTGCGGCCCGACTCGCGCAGCACGAACCGGTCGCCCGGCAGCAGCGGCAACGGCGTCGACAGGTGGAGCCGCACCGGCCCGGTGGTGCCCGGCGCCAGCGGCGCGTCGCCGAGCACGCGCACGCGCACGGGGAACTCGCCCGAGCCGACGTACGCCACGTGGGCGCCTCGTCGGGTCACCTCGTGGTCGAGCGCCTCCAGCACGTGGAGGTCGGCGTCGACGCGCCGCGTCTGGTGCCACCGGTTCGGCGGCACCACGGCGTCGCCGCGCACCGTGTCGGTGTGCTCGATGCCGCTGAGGTTGAGCGCCACGCGGTTGCCGGGACCGATGCGCTCGTGGGCGCGGCCGAGTGACTGGATACCCCGGATGCGGGCCGGGCGGCGCAGGGGCCCGATGTGCACCTGGTCGCCCACCGCCAGCCAGCCGCCCGCCAACGTGCCCGTGACGACGGTGCCGGCGCCCTTGGCGGCGAACACCCGGTCGACCCACAGGCGGGCCCGGCCGCGGTCGGCCGCCGTGGGCGTGGCCGCCACGAGCGCGTCGAGCGCGGCACGGAGGTCGTCGAGCCCGCGCGCGGCGGTGGCGGCTACCGCCACCACGGCCGCGCCGTCGAGGAAGGTGCCGGCGACGTGGTCGGCCACCTCCATGCGGGCCAGCTCCAGCCATTCGTCATCGACCAGGTCGACCTTGGTGAGGGCGATGATGCCGTGCCGCACGCCGAGCAGTTCGAGGATGCGCAGGTGCTCCTCGGTCTGGGGCTTCCATCCCTCGGTCGCCGCCACGACGAACAGGCACGCGTCGACGGCGCCCACACCGGCCAGCATGTTCTTCAGGAACCGGACGTGGCCCGGTACGTCGACGAAGCTGATGCCGGCGCCGCTCGGCAGGGTCGTATGGGCGAACCCGATGTCGATGGTGAGGCCGCGCCGCTTCTCCTCGGCGAACCGGTCGGGGTCGGTGCCGGTGAGCGCCAGCACGAGGCTCGACTTCCCGTGGTCGACATGGCCGGCGGTCGCGACGACGTGCATCGGGTGAGAGCATCGCAGGCGCGACGGGTTGCCGCAGGATCACCGGCAGCGCCGCGCCACCTCCAGGAACGCCGCGCCGTCGCCGTCGTCGAAGTCCCGAAGGTTGGCGAGCCCGGTCGACACGCGCTCGATGAAGCCCCACTGCCAGACGGTCTCGGGGTCGACGTCGCACCGCGCC
>JANPGL010000198.1:0-31029 GCA_031423915.1 Actinomycetes bacterium
TACCGGGAGCCCTGCGGCCCCCGGTAGGGTCGGGCGATGATCGGACACGAGCCCTCCCCCTGGTCGCTGGCCAGCGACGCCGCCCACGCGCTCGCCACGCACAGCGGGGTGCTGCACCACGACGTGTTCGTCGTGCTCGGGTCGGGGTGGTCCCACGTGGCGTCGCTCCTGCCCGACGGCATCGAGGTGCCGATGACCGACCTGCCCGGCTTCCCGGAGCCGTCGGCGGCGGGCCACGGCGGCACGTTCCGCTCGCTCGACCTCAACGGCCGCCGCGTGCTGCTGGCGCTCGGTCGCGTCCACCTCTACGAGGGCCACCCACCGGCCACCGTCGCCCACGGCGTGCGCACGGCCGTGGCCGCCGGATGCCGCGTCGTGGTGCTCACGAACGCCGCGGGCAGCCTGCACCGAGAGTGGCCGCTCGGTCGGCCGGTCGTCATCCGCGACCAGATCAACTTCACCGGTGCGTCGCCGCTCACCGGGCCGAACCCGCCCGCCGGGTTCCCCGGCCGGTTCACCGACATGACCTACACCTACGCCGAGCGGCTGCGCGCCCTCGTGCACGAGGTCGAGCCCGGGCTGCCCGAGGGCGTGTACGTCGGCTTCCACGGCCCCGAGTTCGAGACGCCCGCCGAGATCAAGGCGGCCGGCATCTGGGGCGGCGACCTGGTCGGCATGTCGACCGTGCTCGAGGCCATCGCGGCCAGCCACCTGGGCGTCGAGGTGCTCGGTCTCTCGCTCGCCACCAACCTGGCGGCCGGCATGGGGCCCGAGCGGCTCGACGGCGACCACGTGCTGGCCGTGGCGCAAGCCAACGCGCCCTACGTCGGCGACCTGCTGCGCCGGATCCTCGAGGGGATCACGGGCTCCTGGTCGAGCTGAGCCGTCGGGTCAGCGCGGCGGCCGGCGCCGTTGCGACGGTCGCGTCGGGGCCCGCCCCGGCTGACCGTGCTGCTCGCCGAAGGCGATGGCGACGCCCGCCTCGGCGAGGAAGTCGAGGGCGGTGCTGAACTGCTCGATCGAGTCGCGTGCCGGGTCGACGATGGCGTGGAGGGCGAACCCGTCGTCCATGGCCACGATCATGGCGGCGATGGCCCGACGGTTGTCGGCCGCGGCGAGGCCGAGCGCGGAGGCGTTGCGCTCGACGACGCGCCAGATCGTCGCCTCGGCCCGGTCGAGGCGCTCTTTCAGGAGCGGCCGCGCCGCCGGGTTGCGCATGGCGTAGAGGACGAGCTCGATGGAGAGCACGGGGTGGTGGTTCCCGTTGCGGCGGGAGGGGGAGACCATGAGCTCCTGCGTGGCCCGCACGTAGTCGTCCGGGTCGGGGAACCGTTCGAGCAGGTCCTCGATCTCGGCCATGGCGTCGTCGGTCATCTTCTGGAGCAGGGCCAGGACGACGGCGTCCTTGTCGGCGAAGTTCGAGTAGACGGCGCCCCGGCTGAAGCCGGCGGCCTCGGCGATGTCCTCGACCGTGGCCGCGGCGATGCCGCGCTCGACGAACACGGCGGCCGCGGCATCCAGCAGGCGGGCGCGGGTCTCGGTTCTGCTGGGCCGGCGGGCGCGGGGGCTCGGGACGGTTGACATCGACCACAGGATACATCACTGTACTCGATACACGCGTGTATCGAATGAGGCGACGATGACCATGACCACCGACACCACCGACCTGTTCGCGCTGCTCAGCTCGGCCGAGGTCCGTCCCGACCCCTATCCGACCTACGCCCGCTTCCTTGCCGAACGACCGATGGTCGACACCGGCTTCGGGGTGCGCTTCGTGCTCGGCCATGAAGACTGCCTGACGTTGCTGCGCGAGCGGCGCGTCTCGGTCGACGAGCGCCACTCGAGCTTCGGTCGGCCGCCGCGCGACGAGGTGCCGACGCTCATCCACCTCGACCCGCCCGATCACACCCGTCTGAGGCGCCTCGTGGCGTCGGCCTTCACGCCCCACCGCGTCGAAGCGCTTCGCGCCCGGGCCGTCGAGCTCGTCGACGCCGCGCTCGATCGGTTCTCACCCGCCGACGAGATCGACCTGATCGCCGAAGTCGCCTACCCCGTCCCCTTCACGATCATCTGCGACCTGCTCGGCGTGGCCGACGCCGACCGCCCTCTCGTGCGCGAGTGGTCGACCTGGGTGGCCCTGTCGATCGATCCGGCCGTCCTGCGGTCGCCGGAGCTGAACGTCCGCATCGAGACGGCGGAACGGGCCTTCGCCGACTTCATCCGGGCCCTGCTGACCGAACGTCGTCGGGTGCCCGGCGACGACCTGCTGTCCGACCTGGCGGTGGCCGGCGCCGGCGACGACCGGCTCACCGAGGACGAGCTGATCGGCCTGGCCCTGCTCCTGCTCGTGGCCGGCCACGAGACGACCGTGAGCCTGATCGGCAACGGGATGTTGTCGCTGCTCGGGCACCCCGATCAGTGGCGGGCGGTGGGCGCCGACGTGGGCGGCGAGCGCCGGGCCGTCGACGAGCTGCTCCGCTACGACTCGCCCGTCCAGATGACCACGCGCGTGGCGCTCGACGATCTGACCCTGCCGTCGGGTCCGGTGCGCAGAGGCGACGTCGTGGTGCTCCTGCTCGGCGCCGCCAACCGGGACCCCGCGGCGTTCTCCGATCCCCACCGGCTCGACGTCCGGGCCGATCGGGGAGCCGGCCACCTGGCCTTCGGCTTCGGCATCCACCACTGCCTCGGCGCCGCGCTGGCGCGGGCCGAGGCCGAGGTGGCCATCCCCGCACTCGTCCGGCGCTTCCCCGGCATGTCGCTGCTGACGGAGCCGCCGTTGCGGCCCACCTTCGTGCTGCGCGGTCGCGAGGAGCTGCGCGTCCGCCTCGGCTGATCAGGCCGTGACGATCACGCCGTGACGATCAGGCCAGGACGGTCCAGCCGCCGCTCGGCTCGAGGTCGAGCTGTCCCTGGTCGAGCAGGCGGGCGACGTGCGGGTCGAGGCCGACGAGGCGCAGCGGCATGAGCGGCGGCTCGGCGGGCAGTCGGCCGCGGGCCGCCAGGCGCGTGAGCTGGCGAGCGGCGATGCTGCCGATCACCCGCCGGGCGTGTTCGGCCGGGACGCCGAGCACCGCGACCGCGCTCACCGGGATGTCGACGAGTGCCCGCAGCTGCCCGCCCAGGCTGAGCGCCATGCGGTAGACGGCCCATTCGTCGTCGGCCGTCACGGGCTGCGGTCGGTCGGGCCAGAACACCAGCTGGTGGGCCGCCGGTCCAGGGCGGGAGGACACCGTTCGCTCACCGGGGCGTCGTTCGACGCCCACTGCCAGGTCCCGCTCGCCCATGCGGCCACCGTATGCCGGTGCGACGGGTGCGGTCGCGTGCACCCACGGTGACGTACGGCCGGACACGACCGGGCTCGGTACCCCGGCACCACGGCTGACGCAGCTGCGATCATGGGGGATGACCCGCACCGTCGATCGCTGGCGCGACCCGGCCGACAAGGACGGCGCGCTCCAGGACGACATCCGCCTGCTCGGCCGGCTGCTCGGCGACGTCGTCCGGGTGCAGGCGGGTCCTGCCGTGTTCGCTCTGGTCGAGGAGGCCCGCCGCACCGCCGTCGAGGGGCATCGGCGCGGCGACGACGTCGTGGCCGCGCTCGATCCGCTGCTGGACGGGATCTCGGTCGACGACGCCCTCCACGTCGTCCGGGCGTTCGGGTGGTTCTCGTTCCTGGCCAACGTGGCCGAGGACGTCCACCACAACCGCCGTCGCCGCCACCACCGGTCGTCGGGTTCCGGCCCGCAGCCCGGCAGCCTGGCCGGCGCCGTCGCGGCCCTCGACGCCGCCGGGTTGTCCGGTGACGCCGTCGCCGACCTGCTCGACCGGACCGAGGTGAGCGCGGTCCTGACCGCACACCCGACCGAGGTGCGGCGCAGCACCGTGCTCGACCACCAGCGCGCCGTCGCCGACCTGCTCGACACCCGCGAGCGGGCCGAGGACGAGGCCGCCCGCGCCGCGATCGACGCCGAGCTCGAGCTGCACGTGCTCACGCTGTGGCAGACCGCCATGCTGCGCCTCTCGAAGCTGCGCGTGCGCGACGAGATCGGCGAGGCGCTCCGCTACTACGACCTCAGCGTGTTCGAGGCCATCGTCGGGCTCCACGCCGACGCCGAACGGCTCGTCGGCGAACGGTGGCCCGGCGTGCACCATCGCGGGGCGCTCGTGCGCCTCGGGTCGTGGATCGGCGGGGACCGCGACGGCAACCCCTTCGTCACCGCCGACGTGCTCCGCCTCGCCCTCGACCAGCAGGCCGCGGCGGCTCTGCGCCACCACCTCGGCGCGCTCGCCCGACTCGCCCGCGAGCTGTCGATGTCGTCGCGCCTGATCACCCCGACGCCGGCGTTGGACTCGCTGGCCGCCGCCTCGATGGACGACTCGGCGTTTCGCGCCGACGAGCCGTACCGACGGGCGCTCCGGGGCATGCACGCCCGCCTGGCCGCCACCGCCCGGCGGCTGCTCGGCGACGTGCCCGGCGTGCCACCTCACGCCGACCTGCCGGCGTATGACCGGCCCGAGGAACTGGTGGCCGATCTCGACGTGGTGCTCGCCTCGTTGGCCACCCACGGTGCGGGGGCCCTGGGCGCCGCCCGCGTCGAACCGGTGCGGCGGGCCGTGGCGCTGTTCGGGTTCCACCTGTGCTCGCTCGACCTGCGCCAGAACTCGGCGGTGCACGAGGTGGTCGTCGCCGAGCTGCTGCGCACCGGCGGCGCCGTCGAGGACTACCTGGCGCTCGACGAGGCCGGGCGGATCGCGGCAGTGGCGGCCGAGCTGGCCAGCGACCGGCCCCTGCGCGCTGTGCACCAGCACCTCGGCGCCGTCGCCGAGGGCGAGCTGGCCATCCTGGCCGTGGCGGCCGACGCGCACACCGCCGTGGGGCGCGAGGCCGTGCCCCACCACGTGATCTCGAAAGCCGAGTCGGTGAGCGACGTGCTCGAGGTGGCGCTGCTGCTGCGCGAGGTCGGCCTGTGCCGGCCCGGGTCGTCCGCGCCGGGCCTGGCCATGGACATCGTGCCGTTGTTCGAGACGATCGACGATCTCCTTCAAGCCGGCGACGTCGTGGCCTCGCTGCTGGACACGCCCGCCTACCGCCGCCTGCTGGCCGCCCGGGGCGACGTGCAGGAGGTGATGATCGGCTACTCCGACTCGAACAAGGACGGTGGCTACCTCACGGCCCAGTGGGCCTTGTACCGCGCCGAGGCCGACCTGGTGCGCGTGTGTCACCAGGCCGGTGTGCGCCTGCGCCTGTTCCACGGGCGCGGCGGCACCGTCGGCCGCGGGGGCGGGCCGAGCTACGAGGCCATCCGGGCCCAGCCGCCGGGTTCGGTCGACGGGCACCTGCGCATCACCGAGCAGGGCGAGGTGGTGGCGGCCAAGTACGCCGACGTCGGCCTGGCCCGCCGCAACCTCGAGGCCCTGCTGGCGGCCACCCTCGAGGCCTCGGCGATCGACGCCCGCGCCGAGGACCCGGCGGGCCCGCGTTCGAGCCCCGCGCGCGCCGTGCTCGAGGCGCTGTCGGACGAGGCCTGCCGCGCCTACCGATCGCTCGTCTACGAGACGGACGGGTTCGTCGACGTGTTCCGCTCCATGACCCCGATCGGCGAGATCGCCCAGCTGAACGTGGGCAGCCGGCCGGCGTCGCGCACCGCCACCAACCGCATCGAGGACCTGCGGGCCATCCCGTGGGTGTTCTCGTGGAGCCAGTGCCGCGTCATGCTGCCCGGCTGGTACGGCGCGGGCAGCGCCTTCGAGGCCTACGCCGGCGACGACCCCGAGCGCGTCGCGCTGCTCCGCCAGCTCCACGAGACCTGGCCCTTCCTGCGCACGGTGCTGTCGAACATGGGGATGGTGCTGGCCAAGACCGACCTCACCGTGGCGCGCCGCTACCTGGCGCTGTGCGACGGCGAGCCGCGGGCCCACACGGTGTTCGAGCGCATCGCCGCCGAGCACGCCCGCACCGTGACGTGGTGGCAACGGATCACGGGCCACGACGAGCTGCTGGCCGACAACCCGTCGCTGGCCCGCAGCATCCGCAACCGCTTCGCCTACCTCGACCCGCTGCACCACCAGCAGGTGGCGCTGCTGCGGCGGTACCGCGCGGGGGACTCGGGCGAGCTCGTGCAGCGCGGCATCCACCTCACGATCAACGGCATCGCCACGGGCCTGCGCAACAGCGGCTGACGCACGTACGATCGGGCTCGTCCACGGGGAGGGCACGGATGCGCGACACGCTGCAGGTGGGGTTGGCCGACGAGGCGACGTTCGTGGTGACGGCCGACATGGCGCCCGGGCACCTGCCCGTGGTCGTGCTGTCGACGCCGGCGATGATCGGCCGGGTCGAGGGCGTGTGCGCCGCGCTGGCGGCGACGCACCTCGACGAGGGCGAGACGACCGTGGGCACCCACGTGTGCATGAGTCATCGCGGCGCGGCTTACGAGGGCGAGACGGTGACGATCCGCGTGAGCATCCAGGAGATCGATCGGCGGCGCCTCACGTTCGCGGAGGAGGTGCTCACCGAGCGCGGGTCGATCTCCACCGGCACCCACGAGCGCACGGTGATCCGCACCGACCGCTACGCCAGCTGACGGTCGCCGGCCCGGCGGGGGTACGGTGCGGTGCATGGGGGAGTTCATTCGTTACGAGGTGCGCGACCGAGTCGCCACCATCACCATCGACCGCGCCGAGAAGCGCAACGCCATGACGTACGCCATGCTCGGCGACTTCATCGAGACGGTCGGCCGCGCCGGGGAGGACGACGACGCTCGGGTCGTCATCGTCACCGGGGTGCCCGGGGCGTTCTGCGCCGGGACGGATCTGGCCGACCTGGCCACCGTGCCGGGTGAGCAGCGCGGCCTGCGCGGCAGCGCGGAGGCGGCCGAGCGGCACCGCTGGTGGCCCATCGTCGATTGCCCGAAGCCCGTGATCGGGGCCGTCGACGGGCCCGCCGTCGGGATGGGCGCCGAGTTCACCTCGCAGTGCGACCTGCGCCTGGCCACGCCGAACGCCCGCTTCGCCTGGAACTTCGCCCACCGCGGGCTGGTGCCCGACACCGGCGCCGGCTCGTGGCTGCTGCCCCGGCTCATCGGGCCGCAGCGGGCGCTCCAGCTGCTCTACACGGGCGAGTTCCTCACGGCCGACGAGGCGCTCGCCATCGGCTACGTGGCCAAGGTGGTACCGGCCGCCGAGCTGCTCGACGAGGCCCGCTCGCTGGCCGACCGCGTGCTCGCCGGGTCACCCCATTCGCACAAGCTGATGAAGGCCCTCGTGTACGAGGGGCTCGGGCGCGACGTGGCCGAGCACATGGCCGCCCACGTGCCGGCCATGGCGGCGTGCTTCAAGAGCGAGGACCACCGCGAAGGCGTGGCGTCGTTCCTCGAGCGGCGCCCGGCGAACTTCACCGGTCGCTGAGCGCGCGCCGCTGCCCCCGCCGCACGCGGGTTACGGTGCGGTGGAGGACCTGCCATGAGCACCGCGTCCGAACGTTCCGCGTCGCCGGCGATCGAGGTGCACGACGTCGTCAAGACGTTCGGTGCCACCCGGGCCCTCGACGGCCTCGACCTCGTCATCGCCCCTGGCGAGGTCCACGGGTTCCTGGGGCCGAACGGTTCCGGCAAGACCACGACCATCCGCGTGCTGCTCGGCCTGCTCCGGGCCGACTCGGGCCACGTCCGGCTGCTCGGTGGCGACCCGTGGGCCGACGCGGTCGAGCTGCACCGGCGGCTGGCGTACGTGCCGGGCGACGTCAGCCTGTGGCCGAAGCTGTCGGGGGGCGAGATCATCGACCTGTTGGCCCGGTTGCGCGGCGACGTCGACGAACGGCGGCGCGACGAGCTGATCGAGCGGTTCGAGCTCGACCCGACCAAGAAGGCACGCACCTACTCCAAGGGCAACCGTCAGAAGGTCGGCCTCATCGCCGCGCTCGCCTCGCACGTCGAGCTCCTGGTCCTCGACGAACCGACGTCGGGTCTCGACCCGCTGATGGAGTCGGTCTTCCAGGAATGCATCCGCGAGGCGATCGGCGAGGGGCGCACCGTGCTCCTGTCGAGTCACATCCTGGCCGAGGTCGAGGCCCTGTGCGACCGCGTGAGCATCATCCGTGCCGGGCGCACCGTGGAGGCGGGCACGCTCGCCGAGCTCCGCCACGTCCGGCGCACCAGCGTCGCCGCCGAGCTCGCCCGAGCCGTCGACCTCGCCGGCGTCGTCGGGGTGCACGACCTGGTGGTCGACCGGGGCACCGGAGGCGCGCGGATCGCCTGCTCGGTCGACAACGATCGACTCGACGACGTCCTCCGCCGGCTCGGCGCCGGCACCATCGAGTCGCTGCGCTGCTCGCCGCCGACGCTCGACGAGCTCTTCCTCCGCCACTACGGCGAGGGCCAGGTGCGGGGATGACCGGGACGCACCCGGGGCCGGGTCACCTGACGCACACCGGGGGCATGGTCCGGGCGATCGTGCGGCGCGACCGCATCCGCATCGCGGTGTGGGTCGGTGCGATCGTCCTCATGGTGGGCACGTCGGCGGCGGCGACGAAGGGCCTTTTCCCGACCCAGGCAGATCTCGACACGGCCGCCGTGGCGTCCAACAGCCCGGCGGTCATCGCCTTCAACGGCCCGCCGCTCGCGCTCGACACGCTCGGGGGTCAGGTCGCGTTCCAGATCGGCGCGCCGGTGCTGGTGATCGCGGCGTTGATGAGCATCCTGATGATCGGTCGGCTCACCCGTGGCGAGGAGGAGGCCGGCCGTCTCGAGCTGGTGCGCTCGCTGCCGGTCGGCCGACACGCGCCCCTGGTGGCCGCCGGGCTCGTCGTCACCGCCATGAACGTCACACTCGGCGTGCTGATCGCGCTCGCCCTGCTCGGCACCGGCCTCGATCTGTTCGGATCGGTGACGTTCGCGCTCGAGTTCGTCGTGCTCGGCCTCGTGTTCGCCGCCGTCACGTTGGTGACGTCACAGATCACCGAGAACACCCGACTCGCGTACGGCCTCGCCGGCGCGCTGCTGGCGGTGAGCTTCGTCCTGCGCGCCATCGGTGACATGCACGGCGGCGGGCTTTCGTGGCTCTCGCCGATCGGTTGGGTGCAGCAGTCGCGGGCCTGGGCCGGCGAACGCTGGTGGCCGTTCGCCTTCGCGCTCGCCGTCGCCGCCGCGCTCGTCGGCACGGCCGCCGCCATGCTCACCCGGCGCGACCTGGGTGCCGGCCTGGTCCCGCCCCGCCCCGGCCGGGCGACGGCCCGGCCCGGGCTCCGGTCGCCGCTCGCCCTCGCGGTGCGGCTCCAGCGGGGCACGGTCGTGGGCTGGTGCGCCGGGGTGGCGTTCGGCGGCATCGCCTACGGCTCGATCACCAACTCCATCGAGGCGTTCGTGCGCGACAACCCGCAGCTCGCCGACCTCCTCGTGGCGTCCGGGGGCGGCGCCAGCCTCGTCGAGTCGTACCTGGCGACGGCGACACGCATCGTCGCGCTCATCGGTGCCGGCTACTCGATCCAGTCGATCCTGCACCTGCGGTCGGAGGAGACCTCACTGCGGGCCGAACCGGTGCTCGCGTCCCCCGTGTCGAGGATGCGGTGGGCGGCCGCGTACATGGTCGTGGCCGCGGCCGGCTCGGTGATCGTGCTGGCCGTCGCCGGGGTGTCGATCGGGATCAGCGCGGCGATCACCACCGGCGACGCGTCGCTGGTGGCCCGGATGTTCGCCGCGTCGCTGTCCTACACCCCGGCACTGTGGGTGTTCGTCGCCGTGGGGGTCGCTCTCAGCGGTCTGCTGCCGCGCGTCGCCGTCGGCACCTGGGCCACCGTGGCGGTCGCCTTCGTCATCACGATGTTCGCGGCGTTGCTCGACCTGCCGCAGTGGATCGTCGACCTCTCGCCGTTCGAGCACGTCCCGCTCCTGCCCGCGCAGGGCTTCGCCTGGACGCCGATCGTCGCCCTGCTGGCCGTCGCCGCTGCGCTCGGCGGTGCCGGCGTGGCCGGCCTGCGCCACCGCGACATCGGCTGACCGGGTGCCGCGATCCGGCTACGAGCGGATGCTGCGCCTCAGGCGACCCGCCCGGTCAGCAGCAGCAGACCGGCGAGGGCGTCGGCGGGGTGCAGGCAGGTGCGCTGGGGGAGCGCACGCACCGGAGCGGGCGGCGCCTCGATGGCGCGCAGGGTCTGCTCGCCGCGGGCCTCGACCAGCGCCACGGCCTCGCGCCACAGGCGGCCGCCGATGCCCTGGTGGCGCCAGGGCTCGGCCACGGCCACGAGCACCTCGCGGCCGGCCTCGGTTCGGCGCACGAGGCGCGCGACGCCCACCACCTCGCCGTCGACCACGGCGGCCACGCCCAGCGGGCGGGCGGGGTGGAGCAGCTGGGCGTGCCACGGCGCCGAGGGGTCGGGCAGTCTCGCGACCAGAGCATGCAGGGCCGCGTCGTCTATGACGCGAAGGGGGACCACGTCGAGATCGAAGGACAGGACGGGCGTCGTGCTCATGTCGACCATCATCGACAGCCGTCGTCACGTACGTGTTTCCTCCCCGTGAACCCTGCCGGGGGACGTTGGTGGCAGCGGTCACGCGTAGGCGGACCGCTACGTTCGCAGCCATGGCGACCCTCGGCACCTATCCGTTGTTCCAGCAGGCGTACCTCGTCAACGACCTGGAGGCGGCCGCCAATCGCACGAGCTGCTCGGCGCCGGCCCGTTCGTGATCACGGCCCACCACAAGACCGACCGGTTCGCCTACCGGGGAACGCCGCAGGAGGCCGACGTGTCGTACGCGTTCGGCTACCTCGGCGACCAGATGATCCAGCTGATCCAGCAGCACGACGACACCCCGTCGATCTACCGCGACATGTACGCGCCGGGCGAGGAGGGCTTCCACCACATCGCCACGCTCGTGCACGACTACCCGGCCGAGCGCCAGCGCCTGCTCGACCTCGGCTACGACCTGGCCTGCGAGCTGCACGCCGGCGGCGTCGACGCCGGCTACTTCGACACGCGCGCCGTCACCGGTGGGTTCACCGAGATCCACAGCGACCCGTACCGCATCCTGGCGTCGTTCGCCGCCTGGCACCGGGCCCACGAGCTGCACCGGCCCGGCGACCCGGTGATCATCCCCCGACCGAGCTGAGCGCGGCCGCCGCGCCCGGCGGGGATGCGAGCATGCGGGCATGAGCGAGCGATCGATAGAGACCCGCGGCGTCGGGCAGGTTCGGGTGACCGCCGGGCGGCTCCGCTTGTCGTTGGGCGTGGAGGCCCGGGCCGACGGCGCGGCCCGGGCGCTCCAGGCCCTGTGGCGGCACCTTTCGACGTTGCAGCGCATCCTCGACGATCAGGGCGTGACGGCGGCCGACCGTCAGACGGCGTCGTTGGCCTTGAACGAGGCGTACGAGCGCGACGGCTCGGCGGCCGGCTACCAGGCGTCGTGCCAGGTCACGGCCACCCTGGCCGACACCGACGGCGCCGCCGCCTGCATCGACGCGCTCATCGGCGGGGTGGGCGATGCCATCCGGCTCCATCACACCGCCTGGGTGACCGAGCCGACGCCTGCGGCCGTGGCCGAGGCCCGCGCCGCCGCGGTGGCCGATGCCATCGAGCAGGCCCGCCAGCTCGCCGCGGCAGCCGGTGTGGTGCTCGGGGCGATCCGCACGGTGCGGGAGGTGGCAGACGGCGGCGGGCCCGGCCCGTTCCCCGCCGGCGTCGGTCTGCGCGCCATGGCGGCGCTGCCCGCCATCGAAGCCGGCGAGACCCCGGTGACCGTGCTCGTCGACGTCGTTCACGACATCGGGTGAGCCCGTCGTCACGGGGTGCGTCGCCAGGGCGTAGCGTGAGGGGCGATGCACACCGTCCAGGCGTCATCGCAGCCCCCCGTGGGGCGTGACCGGGACCGTGCCCGGGCCCAACCGGCCGAGCACGTGGGCCCGCTCGGGCCGGGCGCCATCGCCCGGCTCGTCGGCGTGGCCATCGACGACGCGCTCGGCTCGATGCGCGGTGACTCGGCCCTCGACATCCAGGTCGAGCTCCTCCACGGCGGGCACATCCGGGTCAGCGACAACGGTGCCACGCTCTCGCTCGACGAGCTGAGCTGGCGTCTGCGCACCGGCGCCATGGCATCGCGCCCGACGCGGCACCGCCTGTGGCTCGTGAGCGCGTTGGCCCGCGAGATGCGCATCGAGTCGGCGCACGCCGTGGTGCTCACCTACGAGGGGCTCATCACGGCCGAACGCAACGAGGTGGTGGCCCGCAACGGCACCATGCTGTCGTTCCGCCCCGAGCGAGAGCTCCTGTGCGACGCCGACAGCCTCACGGTCGACGTGCTCGGTCCGGAGGTCGTGCCGCTGGAACCCGCCGACTGGCTGGTGCGCCACCTCGACCCCGACGCGTCGGTCATGGTCATCGACCGCGGCACGGGCCAGTACCGGCGCTGGCTGATGCCGTTGCCCCCGCTCGCCGCACTGGCGGCCCGGGTCGCCTCGTCGAACGACCTGGCCGCGTTCCTGCTCACCGCCGACGCCGCGGCGCGCCGTGCTCAGCTCGAGATGGCCGGCCACGAGCTGGCCCACGTGGTGTCGAGCTGCCTGCGCGCCGCCTCCCCTGCGGTCGACGCCGAGATCGTGGGGCGGGCCGACCGGATGCTCACCCAGGCCGTGAGCCGGACCCCGTGGGACGCCCGCCCTGCCGGCCTGTTCGCCTCGTTCGAGGCCGCCGGCCAGCTCTACGTGCACCCCGAGGATGCCGGGGTGTTCTGCTACGTGGCGCTGGCGGTGGCCGCCGCGCTGGCCCGCCTCGGCGTGGCCATCGCCCCGGCCTGACCGAACCGTCCCACTCGGATCGCCGTCGGCGCGTATCCGGAGCGCCCACCGGGGATCGGGGGTAGCAGGCGGAAGGAGCGCGGGGATGTCGATGACCGCAGTGGGCACAGCGCACAGCACGTCACGCGCCATCGCGTCGATGGTGCTGTTGGCCGGGCTCGACCTGGTCGGCGCGGCGCTGGCCCGGCACTGGGCCACGCATCGTTCGCTGGTGGCGCTCGTCGGGGGCGTGGCCGTGTTCGGTCTGCTCTTCGTCGTGTACGGCAAGAGCCTCGACTACGCCCACCTCACCACGATCACGGTCGGCTGGTTCGTGCTGCTCCAGCTCGGCGTGATGGTGCTCGATGCCGTCCACGGCGAGGCCACGCTGTCGTGGGACCGCGTGACGGCGATGGTGGCCGTCCTGGCCCTACAGGGCTACCTGACCTTCACGGCCTGACGCATGGCCTGACGCACGCCGGGCGTCGCCTGCCACACTGGCGGCGATGGGGCGCGTGGCGGTGATCGATCCCGACGACGAACGCATCCGCGACTTCATCGGACTGCGCGACCATGCGCTGCGTCGTCGGCGCGAAGGCCGCGGCGGCGACCTGGCCGGCGTGTTCGTGGCCGAGGGCGACGTGGTCGTGCAGCGGGCCGTGCGCGCCGGCTACGCCCTGCGCAGCGCGCTGGTCGACGCCACGCGCACGGTGCCGCTGCCCGCCGAGGTGCCGGCCGAGGCCACGGTCTACGCCGCCGGGCCCGCCGTGCTGGAGCGCATCACCGGTCTCGGGGTGCACCGCGGGGTGCTCGCCGTCTTCGACCGTCGACCCGTGCCGCCACCCGCCGACGTGCTGGTCGGCGCCCGGCGGGTGGTCGTGCTCGAGAACGTGGTGAACCCGACGAACGTGGGTGTCATCGCCCGCAGCGCCGCCGCCTTCGGGTACGACGCCCTGCTGCTCGACCCGTCGTGTTGCGACCCGCTGTACCGCCGCGCCTCGCGGGTGTCGATGGGCGAGGTCTTCGGGGTGCCGCACGCCTGGCTGGATCGGCTGCCCGACGGGCTGGCCGTGGTACGTGCGGCCGGCTTCTCGGTGGTGGCGCTGACCCCCGACCCGGGCGCCGAGGACCTGGACGCCGTCGTCGCCGGCGTCGGGGCCGGCGACCGGGTGGCGGTGCTGTTCGGGGCCGAGGGGCACGGGCTGTCGGAGGGTGCGCTGGCGGTCGCCGACCGGCGAGTACGCATCCCGATCTCGCCCTCGGTCGACTCGTTGAACGTCGGCGCCGCCGCCGCGGTGGCGCTGTACGCGCTCCGCTGACGGAACGGTCGGCCGGTCGGGTTCCCGCGCGGCTACCGTCTCGCGCGTGGACGTGGCCGCCCGCATAGCGACGTATCGGGAGCACCTGTCTCCCGCCGAGCGGCGCGTCGCCGACGTGGTCCTCGCCGATCCGCAGCTGGTGGCGTTCGGCACCGTGGCCGCCGTTGCCGAGCGTGCCGGCACGTCGGGTGCCAGCGTCGTCCGTCTGGCCAACCGCATCGGCCTCGAGGGCTTCTCGGAGCTCCAGGCGGGAGTCCAGGGCGAGCTGGCCAACCGGTTGGGTCGCGCCGCCGAACGCATCCGTCAGCCCGCCACGGCGGACCTGGTCGGCCGTGCGCTCACGCTCGAGCTCGACAACGTGCACCGCACGTTCGAACGCATCGACCGGGCCGCGCTCGACCGGGCTGTCGACGCAGTGGCCGGTGTCGGCGGTGGATCCCTGTACCTGTGCGTCGCCGACGCGTCGTCGGGTGTGATGGCCCAGGCCGGCGCCGAGCTGGCCATGCTGCGCGACCGGGTCGTGGTGCTGTCCGGCGGCGACGTCGCCGTGGGCCGCCTGTCGTCGTCGGCCGGGGACGACGACGTGGCGCTCGTGCTCGACCTGCCCCGGTACGACCGCACGGTGTTGGAGACGGCGCGCCGCCTCGGTCGCGACGGTGTGCGTCTCATCGTGCTGACCGACCGGGCCCTGTCGCCGCTCACCGAGCGGGCAGCCGAGGTGTTCCTGCTCGACGCGGCCGGTGCGGGCCCGTTCGACAGCTACGTGGGTGCGCTGGCACTGCTCAACCTGCTCGTGTCGTCGGTGGCCGACCGGCTCCGGGCCACGGCCACCGATCGGCTCGATCGCGTCGAGGCCGCGTGGCGTGCCGCCGACGCGCTGACCGACGGCTGACCATGGACTCGGGCCGGCTGGAAGCGTTCAGCGACGGCGTCATCGCCATCGCCATCACGCTGCTCGTGCTCGACCTCCGGGTCCCGGAGATCGACGGTGGCGTGTCGTTGGCCACCGCCCTCGGGCGCCAGTGGCCGAGCTACCTCGGCTACGTCACCAGCTTCGCCACCATCGGCATCATGTGGGTCAACCACCACGCCTTGTTCCGGCTGCTGGCCCGCGTCGACCGCAACGTGCTGTACCTGAACCTGGCGCTCCTGCTGGGGATCGCCACCCTGCCGTTCACCACCTCGCTGGCGGCCAAGTGGTTGCGCGCCGGCGACGATGCCCGTCTGGCCATGGTCATCTACTGCTCGTCCATGCTGGTCATCGGCGTCGGGTTCCTGGCTCTGTGGGCGTACCTCGGCCGTCATCGGGAGCTGCTGCGCGACGAGGTGCCGCCGGGCACGGTGGCGCGCGCGCTGCGCCGCACCCTGTTCGGGCCGGCCGCCTACGCCGTCGCCGGACTCGCGGCGCTGGTCAGCCCGGTGGCGGCGATGGTCGTGTGCGCCAGCGTGGCCGCCTACTTCGTGCGGCCCGGCCAACACGATGGCGTGTAGCGCTACGGCCTGTAGCGCTACGGCGTGAAGCGGGTGGTGACGACGCGGTTCCGGCGTTCGCCCGCCGACGGGTCGAGGTCGGCGACGACGAAGCTGCGCTGCAGCCAACGGTCGGTGCCGTCGTACCGGGCGCGGAACGGTGAGCGTCCGTGGACGGCCGCGTGGTTGTCGACGACGAGCAGGTCGCCGGGGCCGAGCGCCACGCCGATGTGGTTGGCGTGGACGAGCCGCGACAGCTCCGCCAGCGCGGCGGCGGCCTCGGCGTCGGTGCCCTGCATCAGGTCGCCGTCGAACGTGAGCGTGGGCCGTTCGGGGTCGCCCGACAGCACGGGCACGAGGCGACCGAGACGGCCGGTGCGGCCTGCGGTGTAGCTCTCGTCGGCGCTGGTGCGAAAGCGCGCCTGGGACAGCACGGCGCGTGCGCCGAGGGACAGCTGGTCGAGCACGGCGTCGATGGAGCAGAGCAGGGTGCGAGCCTCGCCGAACGGGTCGGCGCGCAGGCCGAGCAGCAGCAGGAAGCGCGGCTTGTGAGGATGGAACGCCGCCTCGGTGTGGAAGTCGAGCATGACGGCCGACGAGGTCGACGTCTGCGCACCGGCGGCCGAGCGCGTCGGCACGAGCTGCTGGACGAGCTCGCCGCCGTGCTCGGGCGCGTAGCCGACGGGCTGGCCGAGCCGGCGCGACGCGGCGAGGAGGACGAACTCGCTCATGTGGTCCTTGTCGGTCTCGGCGTGCGGGGCCGGCGGTGTGGCCGGCACATGGCCCACCGGCAGGCCCCGGACGACGAGGGCGCCGGACGGGTGACCCTCGTCGGCGAAGTCGACGAGGGCGTCGTGCACGGCGTCGGGCAGGTGGCGGCCGGCGTGGGCCACGGCGCGCAGGAACTCCGGGCTGTCGATCGCCAGGTCGCGACCCGGCATCCGTGCGGTGAGCCGGTCGACCTCGCCGGTCACGTCGACCACGAGCGGTGCGGGATGGGGTGCCGCGCCGGCTCGGGGCCGAACGGTGCGCACACGGGCCGCGGCCTGGGGCGGGGCGAGCTCGACGCCGAAGGCGTGGGCGACGAGCGCAGCGTTGTCGGCCGCCGGGAGCGAGCGGTCGTCGAGCAGCGTGCTCGTGCCGAGCACGACCACGCGGCGGCCGCCGACGCTCGTGGCCACGGCGACCGGCCGGCCGTCGACGGTGGCGAGCACCTGGCCGGGCACGTCCACGCGGACGACCCGATCGAGCCGGAGCGCCAGCCCGGCCAGAGGGCCGCGACCTTCGCCGTCGACCGTGGAGCCGAAGACGAGGGGGTCGGACGGGTCGGCCACGGCGAGCACGGCGTCGCCGCAGCCGGAGGTGTCGAGCACCACGACGGCGGGGCCCTGGTCGCGGGCGGCCATCGCGGCGAGCGTGGCGTCGAGCCTGGTCGGGTCGCAGCCGAGCACCTCGGGCCGCTCGTCGCAGCCGTCCAACAGGGCGCGCAGCCCCGCGCCGAATCCGGTGAGGGCGGTGATGGCGGTCGTCATGGGGTCGAGGATCGTCATGGTCCGTTCCGTCCTGGAGGCGTGTGGAACAATTGAAACAGAATTGTAGGTGATCGGAACATACATTTCATCTCTCGGTCGGGCGGGTACGATCCGGCCTCGTGCTCCCGCCTCCCCCCGCCTGCTCGTTCGCCAGCGACAACGCCGCCGGCGTCCACCCCGTCGTGCTCGAGGCCGTGGCCCGGGCCAACCACGGTCATGCGCTCGCCTACGGCGCCGACGAGTGGACCGACCGGGCGGTCGCCCGGTTCCGTGACCTGTTCGGCCATCCGGTCGAGGTGGCGTTCACCTGGGGCGGTACGGGCGCCAACGTCGTCGGCCTCCAGTGCCTGCTGGCTCCGTACCAGGCCGTCATCTGCCCGTCGACCGCCCACATCGCCGTCGACGAGTGCGGCGCGCCCGAACGGTTCACCGGCTGCAAGCTCATCGACCTGCCGTGCGAGGACGGCAAGCTCACCGCCGCACAGGTCGTCGACCAGCTCCACGTCCTCGGCGACCAGCACCACGTCCAGCCGCGCGTGGTGTCGATCACCCAGTCGACCGAGATGGGGTCGCTCTACACGCCCGACGAGGTGGGGGAGCTGGCCGCCACCGCCCACGCCCACGGGCTGCTCGTCCACATGGACGGCGCCCGCCTGGCCAACGCCGCCGCCGTGCTCGGCGGCGACGTGCGCTCGTTCACCATCGACGCCGGCGTCGACGTGCTCACGTTCGGCGGCACCAAGAACGGGATGATGTACGGCGAGGCGGTGGTGTTCTGCGACCCTGCGCTCGCCGGGCCGGTGCGGTTCGTGCGCAAGCAGGCCGGGCAGCTGATCTCGAAGATGCGCTACGTGGCCGCGCAGTTCGAGGCGCTTCTCACCGACGGCCTGTGGCTCGACCTGGCGTCGCACGCCAACGGCATGGCCACTCGGTTGCACGCCCTGACGGCGGGCGTACCGGGCGTCACCATCGAGCGGCTCCCCGAGGTGAACAGCGTGTTCCCGATCCTGCCGGCCGACAGCATCGCCGCACTGCAGGACTGGTGCTTCTTCTGGCCGTGGGACCCGGCCCGCAACCAGGTGCGGTGGATGACGGCCTGGGACACGACGACGGCCGACGTCGAGGCCTTCGCATCGGGAGTCCGAGCGGTCGTGGCGCCGCACGTCGCCGGGTGATCGACCCGACGCCGCGCCCTTCTGCTCATGGACCGAGGGCCTGCTCATGGACCGAGGGGGCGGCTCACAGACTTTGCGCAACTTCGTGAACGCGCAATCTGTCGGGACTCGGGCCCCGTACGGAACCGGATCCCCAGGGCCCGATCTGGCCCGCCCGCCCACCCACACCCACCCCACACCCACCCCAGGAGGATGAGATGAGGCGAACCATCATCGGCGTCGCAGCGGCAGCGCTGGCCCTTGCGGCCTGCGGTAGCTCCAGCGGCGGCGCCACGCCCGCCAGCACGGCCAACGCCGCCACCGCCACCACGGCGGCCGCAGCGACGACCGCCACCACGGCCGCAGCGACGGCCGCCACCACGGCCAAGGCGGCCACCGCCACCACGGCGGCCGGCTCGGCGGCCACCACCGCCGGCGCGGCGTCGGCTGCCGGCACCGCGGTCACCCTCAAGGAGTACTCGGTCGACGCGGGCGCCCTGAAGGCCGGCGCCGTCTCGCTGGCCGTGAAGAACACGGGCGAGTTCCCCCACGAGCTCATCATCGTGAAGGCCGACTCGTTCGCCTCGCTGGCCAAGGACGCCAACGGTGGCGTCGACGAGACGAAGGCCACGATCGTCGCCAAGACCGCCCGCATCGAGGGCGGTGCGTCGGCCACCCTGACCGCCACCCTCGAGGCCGGCAAGTACGTCTTCGTGTGCAACCTCGGCCAGGGTGGCAACAACCACGCCGCCAAGGGCCAACACCTCGACGTGACCGTCGGCTGACGGCGCTCGATCGGCGCCGTCGCCGTGGGGCTGGCTGAGGGCTAGCTGCCCGCGGGGATGACACCCTTCCAGTGGATGCGGGCCCCTTCGTGGCCCGTACGCACGAGCCACACCGTCGACAGCGCCGAGAGCACGATCACCACCGCGGCGATGCCCAGCAGGACCGGGTCGCGGCGGGTCGGGCCCTCGGCGTTCGTCGCGCCCGCGGACTTGGCCCTGCGTCGGCCCCAGAACCACAGTGCGACCGTCGCCACGAGCATGCCGAACGCCAGCACCCTCGTCGTGTTGGCCAGGTCACGGTGCTTGGCGAGCGCCTTGCCCTTCTCCTTGACGACGACGTTGTAGAGCTCCTCGCCGCTCTGCATGGCGAGCTGCACCGACACGAACACGAGGAACGAGGCGATCGGCAACCAGTGCCCCAGCCGCTTGGCGACGCCCGGGCGGACGGCGGCGACGATCGTGACGATGGCCAGCAGGGGCAGCAGCACGATCGGCGCGTGCACGAAGAGCGGATGAGCGGGGATGTTCCAGATCGTCTTCACGGCGGCGGACCCTAGCGAGCCCTTCGGCCCCGCTCGCGCTCGCAGGACGCTTCCACGCCGAGGGCGTGGTGCGAGCCCGGCGGACTCACGAGCGGGGCCCAGGCGAGGCTCAGCCGCCGGGCTTGACGGTGGTGGGCGGCGTCGTGACCGCCGGCGTGGTGACCGCCGGCGTGGTGACCGCCGGCGTGGCGGGCGGCGCGGGGACCGCACCGCCGCTGTTGCCCGTGCCGCGACCGTCGACGATGGGGCTCACCGGCTGGCCGTACGGGTAGAGCACCGTGTTGGTGTTCTTCGTGATGGCGTCGATCTCCTTCGACTTGAGCAGCGCGTCGGTGAGCGACGACGCCAGCACCAGGTTGGCCTCGGCCTGACCCTTGGCGGCGATCACGGTGGCCTGGGCGTCGGTCTCGGCCACCTTGCGGCGCGTCTCGGCCACGGTCTGGGCCTGCTGCTGCTCGATGAGGGCGCGCTCGGCGGCCTGCTTCGCCTCGAGCTTGGCCGTGATCTGCGTCTGGAGGTTCGTCTCGAGGGTGATGTTGCGCACCTTCACGGCGTCGATCGTCAGGCCGAACGGGGCGAGGCGCTCCTTGATGAGCGTCTCGGCCTCGAGGGCGATGGCCTCGCGCTTGGTGGCGTAGCCGTCTTCGGCGGTGTGGCGCGAGTAGACGTCGCGCATGCCCGAGCGCACGTCGGGCCGGACGACGTTCTCGCGGATGCCGGTCATGGAGCCGACGCGGCGGAACAGGTCGCCGGCGCTCTCCTTGTTGACGGCGTAGCGAACGGTCACGTCGAGCACCATGCGCCCGCCTTCGGACGACAGCACCTCGATGCCGTCGGTGGTGGTGCGGTCGCCCTCGCCGATCGTCTGGCTCATGTCGCTCTGCTGGAGCCGGGTGGAGAAGCTGTTGACCTGGGTCCACGGCGCCACCAGGTGGATACCGGGCCCGAGCGGCTGGCCGATCTTGCCGAGCGTCACGGGCACGCCGACATCGGTGGCGCCCACCAGGCGGGCGCTCGAGCCGATGGCCACGACGACGCCGATGGCGGCGAGGGCCACGCCGGCGGTACGGAACCGGACGACGCGCGGCGGGGTGATGATGCCGTTGCGGCCGGGGCCGCCGTCGACCTTGAGCTTGCCGATCACGGCGAGGATGGCACCGACGACGAGGAGTACGAGACCGAACACGAACAGGGGCATGGCCCCAGCGTTACCGGTGCCCGGCCCTGTGTGCGTGATGGTGCGCCGACTTTTGCGCCGTCCTGACGCGTCAGGCGCCCGTCAGACGGGTTTGAGGCCGCGCAGGCCCGCCCAGGCCAGGTCCGCCACCTGTGTCGCCACGCGTTCGGCGTCGATCGGCTCGCCGCTGGCCACCAGGCGGCGCGCCGTGGTCTCGGCCATGCCCACGAGCGCCCACGCCAGCGTCTGCTGGTGGACCGGGTCGAGCCCGGCCTGGATGAGCGGGGCGATGGCGTCGGCCAGGGCGTCTTCCACGTGGCGCACGGCCACCGCGAACTCGACGTCGCGACGGTTTCCCGACCCGAACAGCAGCCGGAAGCCATCGGACTGCTCGGCGATCCAACCGAACCAGGCGGCGAACCCTCGTTGCACCTGGGTGTGCGGGCTGTTCGCCGCGCTGGTGGCCTGTGCGATGGTGGTGCGCAGACCCAGCCCGACTTCGTCGAGCAGCGCCAGGTACAGCTCGCGCTTGGAGCTGAAGTGCTGGTACAGCACCGGTTTGGTGACGCCGGCCGCATCGGCCACGTCGCTCATCGCCGTGCCGTGGAAGCCTTCGCGGGCGAACACCGCCAACGCCACCGTGAGCAGCTGCTCCCGGCGTTCGGAGGCGGGCAGGCGGACGGACATGGTTACCCAAGGGTAACAGCCGTTCAGCGTCCCGCCTCGCGATCCTCCCGCTCCGCCGCCTTCACGGCGTGGCCGAGCACGATCGACGGTGCCAGCAGGATCGAGCCGACGACGAGGCAGCCGACCACGATGGTGACGACGGCCGGTTTGAACCCGAAGGCGAAGCCGATGACGAACACGGCCATCGCCACCGCGTACAGCAGGTAGCCGATGCGGTTGGCGAGCAGCGACCAGCGGGCGACCTGCTGGCGGCGGACGCGGACGGGATCGACAGGGACGGCCATGGCGCCCGGCAGGCTACGGCCTGACCGGGCGCCCGGCGAGTCAGCCCTTGGCCGGGGAGGGGGTGGTGCCGCCGAAGCCCGCGTCGGCCGCCGCAGCGCTCTGAGCCAGCTTGCCGAGCAGGTCGGGAGGTAGGCAGTCGACGAAGATCTGGAAGAGCTTGCCCTGGTCGGCGGGGTCCATCTTCTCGAGGTCGAACGACCCGCTGCCGAGGCCGAGGAGGGCCTCGGGCGTGATGACCGTGATCATCTTCGTGCCGACGCAGTTGGCCTGCTCCTGGGTGACGCCCAGGTCCTTCATCTCGCTCAGCAGCCCGTCGGCGATGAGCTTGGCGAAGTCGTCGTTGCTCACGCAGCCGATGACGGCGCCGCCGGCGGTCTTCTGGTCCTCGGCGGACATCTCCGACAGGTCGGTCTCGACGTTCACCAGGTCGAGCGCCTTCGACTCGCCGACGGCGCTCACGAGCTTGTCGACGATGCAGCTCGCCTGCGTGCTCGTCAGGCCGCTGTCGGTCTGCATCTGCGTCTTCGCCTCGGCCAGGGTGGCCGCCTTCGGGCCCGACGGGGCGGCCTTGGTCGTGGCGGTCACCGCAGCCGTGCTCGCCGACGTGCCGGTCGACGAAGGGGCGGCGCTCTTGGCGATGGTGGTGGCGACGGCGTTCGTGCCGGAGCTCTTGCTGCCGTAGGCGCTCAGGCTGAGTGCCAGGACGACACCGACCAGGGCGGTCGCTCGACGCATGGGTGGTTCCCTTTCGGTTTTCGTAGCGCCGCCACCCTATGGTCGCATCGCGAAGAGCGGCCGTGGAGCTACGTCAAGTAGTGATGATCTCTCGCGCCCGGGCTGCCCCGACACAGGGGGTCAGCGCGTCGATGAGGCGCTGCTGGCCGTCGGCGGGCAGCTTCGTGGTGCCCTCGTAGTAGGCGAGGGCGACCGCCGGATCGTTGCGTGCCGCGGCGTCGAGCGCGTTCGTGACGCACCGTGCCTCGGTGGGGGTCGCCCCGTAGTCCTCGATGGTGATCTGGTCCTGCTCCTGGAGGAACGTGAGCGGCTCGCACCGCGACAACGCCATGACGAACGAGCTGGTGACCGACCCGACGAGCGCCGGCTCGCCACCCTGCTCCAGCGCCGTGAGCGCCTCGGGGCTGATCTCCCGCGTGAGGCACGCGGCCTCGTCGTCGGTCACGGGGTAGCCGAGCAAGGTGAACATGCGGGCGACCCGCGCCGTCGGGGTGAGGGCCGTGCCCGTGGGCGCTGGCGGCGCGGGGGTGACCGGCGCCGCGGTGGTGCCCGGGGCGGGCACCGTCGTCGGCGCGCCGTCGGCAGGGGTCGTCGTCGCCGGCGTCACGGTGGTCGCCACCGACGGCCCGGTCGGCGCGGCGGTCGCTGTGGTCGGGGCGGTCGTCGGGCTCGTCGTTGGCGCTCCGGTGGCCGGCGCCCCGACGGCCGAGGTGCCCACGAGCGTCGACGTCGGACGCGCCGCTCCACAGGCCGCGAGGGCCAGCGTGAGCGCGACGACGAACGCCGAGGTGCGAGGGCGGGGGAGCGGCACGACCCGGGCAGCCTACGGGCTGGTCGGCGCCGGGGGCCGTCGGCCCCCGCAGGCTCAGCGGGGCCGGATGTCGAGCCCGAACAGCGACTCGAACCCGTCGTAGTAGGCGGCGTCGTCGGCCGCCCGCCCCAGCTCGACCCACTGCTCGTCGGTGATGTCCCGCCGTCCCTCGATCAGCTCGGGCCCGCCCCACGACACGGCGTAGCGCAGCTTGGGTTCGTCGGTGGTGACGGCGTGGTGGATGACGGCGGCCACCTCGAACGGGTCGGTGGCCTCGGCCAGCCCGGCGGCATAGAACTGGAACAGGCGCCGGTAGTGGTCGTCGTACGCGCCCGACTGGTTCGGTGCGTCGATGTTCTTGGCGAAGATGGCCGACTTCGTGATGCCGGGCTCCACGATGGCGACGCGGATGCCGTACGGCGCCACCTCCTGGGCCAGGCCTTCCGACAACCCCTCGAACGCCCACTTCGACGTGACGTAGGGCGACTGCGCCAGCGCGGCCACCTTGCCGACCACCGACGTGACGTTCACGATCGCGCCCGAGCGCCGCTCGCGCATGCCGGGCAGCACCATCTGCAGGCAACGGACCGCGCCGCACAGGTTCACGTTCATCACGTCGAGGTACATCGACGGCGGGCACTCCTCGGCCACGGCGTTGCCACCGACGCCGGCGTTGTTGACGAGCACGTCGACGCGCCCGGCGCGCTCGAGCACCTCGCCCAGGCCGCGCCGCACCGACTCGTCGTCGGCGATGTCCATGGTGACCAGGTGGACGTCGACGCCCGCCTCGGTGGCCATGGCGCGCAGCTTGCCGGCCGAGTCGAGGTTGCGGACGGTGCCGTAGACCTCGTGGCCCTGGGCGGCGAGGTGGACGGCGGTGGCGCGCCCAATGCCGGAGTTGGCGCCGGTGACGACGGAGACGGTGGCCATGGGCGGGCACGTTAGGCGAGCGGAGGCGGGCGCCGGAACGGCCGGGCCGCCGGGCGTGGGCTAGAACAGCGACGTGCGTCAGCCCTTCCTCAACGCCCGCCTGCAGGGCTTCGGCACCACCATCTTCGCCGAGATGTCGGCGCTCGCCGTGGCCACCGGGTCCGTCAACCTCGGCCAGGGGTTTCCCGACACCGACGGCCCCGACGAGGTGAAGCAGGCGGCCATCGCCGCCGTGTCCGAGGGTCGCGGCAACCAGTACCCGCCCGGGCTCGGGGTGCCCGAGCTGCGCCGTGCCGTGGCCGAGCACCAGCGGCGGTTCTACGGCATCGAGCTCGATCCCGACCGCGAGGTCCTGGTCGTCGCCGGTGCCACCGAGGGCATCGCCGCCGCGCTGCTGGCGCTGCTCGAGCTCGGCGACGAGGTCGTGGCGTTCGAGCCGTTCTACGACAGCTACGCGGCGGGCATCGCCATGGCCGGCGGCACCCGCAAGCCGGTGACGCTGCACGCCCCCGACTTTGCGCTCGACGCCGACGCACTGCGGCGCGCCGTCACGGCCCGCACCCGGATCCTGCTGCTCAACACGCCGCACAACCCGACGGGCAAGGTGTTCACGCGCGCCGAGCTGTCGACCATCGCCGAGGTCGCCGTGGAGCACGACCTGATCGTGATGGCCGACGAGGTGTACGAGCACCTCGTGTTCGACGGCGAGCACGTGCCCATCTGCACGCTGCCGGGGATGGCCGCGCGCACGATCACCATCGGCTCGGCCGGCAAGACGTTCAACATGACCGGCTGGAAGACCGGATGGGTGACCGGCCCCGCCGATCTGGTCACCGCCGTCCGCACCGCCAAGCAGTTCCTCACCTACGTGGGCAACGGCCCGTTCCAGTACGCCGCCGCCGTCGGCCTCGGGCTCGGCGACGAGTACTTCCGCACCTACCGCGAGGACCTGGCCGTCAAGCGCGAGCGGCTGTGCACCGGCCTGGCCGAGGCCGGTTTCGGGGTGCTGCGGCCGCAGGGCACGTTCTTCGCCACGGCCGACATCGCGCCGCTCGGCGAGCGCGACGGCCTGGCCTTCTGCCGGTCGCTGCCCGAGCGGTGCGGCGTGGTCGCCATCCCGTCGCAGGTCTTCTACGACGACGTCGACGCCGGGCGCACCCTCGTGCGCTTCGCGTTCTGCAAGCGCCTCGAGGTGCTCGACGAGGCGGTCGCCCGCCTGAAGGGCCTGCGCTCGTGAAGATCGCCGCCGTCCAGCACGACATCTGCTGGGAGGACCGGCCGGGCACGTTCGCCCGCCTCCGGCCGCTGCTGGCGGGCGCCGCGGGCGCGGGGGCACGTCTCGCGGTCGTCACCGAGATGTTCGGCGTCGGCTTCTCGATGGCCACCGAGCGCCTCGCCGAGCCCGAGGACGGCCCGAGCGCGACGTTCCTGCGCGAGGAGGCGGCGCGCCACGGCATGTGGCTCTACGGCTCGGCCCCCGAGCAGCGCGCCGGCGACGAGCGGCCGCGCAACGTGGGCCTGCTGGTGGCGCCCGACGGGTCGATCACCCGGTACGCCAAGCTCCACCCGTTCACCTACGCCCGCGAGCACGACCACTACGACGCCGGGACCGAGATGGTGACCGTCGACGTGGAAGGCCTGCGCGTCAGCCTGTTCGTCTGCTACGACCTGCGCTTCGCCGACGACTTCTGGATGCGAGCGCCCGAGACCGACTGCTACCTCGTGTGCGCCAACTGGCCCGAGACGCGCCGTCACCACTGGCAGAGCCTGCTCATGGCGCGCGCCATCGAGAACCAGGCCTACGTGGTGGGGGTGAACCGCGTGGGCGAGGGTGGCGGCCTGTCCTACGTCGGCGACAGCCGGATCATCGATCCCCTGGGCGAGACCCTGGCCGCCGGCGCCGGCACCGAGGCGCTGCTCGTCGCCGAGGTCACGCCCGAACGCGTGGCCGACGTACGACACCGGTTCCGCTTCCTGCCGGACCGGCGCACCTACCCGTTGACGCTCGACCCCGCCGGCTGATCCGCCGGCCCGGCCGACCGCCCGGCCGACCGCCCGGGCGTGCCGAGCGTGTCGACGACGGAGGGCGGAGCGGCCACGGGAGGCAGCGCGAAGGCGGCGCGGCGCACGAGGTCGCCGAACTCGCTCGTCGTGCCCGTGGCGGTGCCGGCGTCGAGGCGGACGGCGACGATGCCCTCGGCGGCACGCACCGGGCCGTTCACGTGGCTCCGCAACCGTTGCGCGGCGGCGGCTGCGCTGGCCGGCGTCCAGTGCCCGGGGCAGACCACGACGACGTCGCCGTCGTCGAGGCGGCCGGCCAGGTCGCTCGCCCGAAGGATGTTGCGCAGCCGATCTTCGAGGATCGCCACCGCATCGGCCGGGAGGACACGGTGCGGTCGCAGCCGGACGACGCCGATGCCGCGCTCGCCGCCGCGCCCCAGGCGGGCGACCGCCACGGCCAGCGTCTCGGCGGTCAGCAACGCAGCGCCGTCGGCGGCCGATTCGAGGTGCACCTGCCACTCGACGAGGTACCCGTCCACGAGCGGGTCGTCGCGCAGGTCGACGACCCGGATGCCGATGCGGCGCGGTCGGCCGTCGCCCCCGAGCACGTAGCTGGGCTGGTCGCGCCGCGTCTGCACCGCCACCGTCGTGCCGACGAGCGCCCCGGGCAGCAGGCCGAGGAGGGCGGTGCAGGTGGGGCTCACCCAGACCACGCTGCCGTCGGCGTCGCACAGGAGGCTGACTCGGTCGGGCACCGCCGCGAGCGCGGCGGCCGCCCGCGCCGCGGAGCGATCGTTCGGCGCGGCGGAGGGCATCACCCTCCCATCGGCGGCCCCGTCGAGGCTGTGAGCCGAGGCGTCAGACCGGTGCAACAGAGGCTCCCGCCGGGCTGCCGCAGCTCGCTCGCTTGGCCTCGTACAGGCGAGCGTCGGCGGCGCGTAGCAACGCCCGCACGTCGTTGCCCCGGCCGAACGCGACGCCGAGGCTCGCCCGCACCGCGGGCACTCCGTCGGCGTGGGGTCCGTCGTTGAGCGTGGCCTCCAGCCGGCGACCCAGCGCGGCGACGGCCGCCTCGTGCCACCGGCCGTGACAGACGACGACGAACTCGTCGCCGCCGATGCGGCACGCCAGGTCGCCGTCGCGCAGCGCCCGGCGCAGTCGATCGGCGAAACGCCGGAGGACCTCGTCGCCCACGGGGTGGCCGAAGGTGTCGTTGATCGCCTTGAAGCGATCGAGGTCGGCGTAGACGACCACCACCGTGCGCTCGGGCTCCTCGACCTCCAGCGCGTCGGTGGCGCGGTCGAGGGCGGCCCGGTTGGCCAGGCCGGTGAGCGCGTCGACCTCGACCGCGGCGCGGTGCTCCGCGTCCCGGCGTTGGGCGGCGAGGGCGAGGGCGCCGATGCGGCGGGCGAGGTCGTACAGGTTCTCGCCGCCGGTCGCCACGATGGGCAGTCGCTCGGCGCGTCGACGGACGAGCACGAGCGTGCCGAGCAGCGTGGCGTCGTCGGTCCGCAGCGGCGAAAGGCCGACGCCACGGTCGTCGCCGGTCCAGCCGCCGACCGTTTCGTCGTCGAGGAGCAGGAAGTCGTCATCCCA
Organism: Actinomycetes bacterium; assembly: GCA_031423915.1. Classification (GTDB taxonomy): domain Bacteria; phylum Actinomycetota; class Acidimicrobiia; order Acidimicrobiales; family Ilumatobacteraceae; genus JANMAT01. The sequence continues at coordinate 27,790 of JANPGL010000198.1, forward strand.
TACGGCGGCCTGGGGCGAGGGGAACAGTGAGGTCACGACGTGGCCGTCGAGCCCGTTTGGCGGCAGCGGTAGGGTCCAGACGCCGCCCTCTACGACCGCCACGCCTGCGGTCACGCCGGTCAGCAGCGCCTCGACGAGCTGGACGACGGCGCCGACCGTCTCGTCGACCGGGCGGCCGAGGGCGAGCGAGTCGATGGCCTGCGCCAGACACCGTCGATCGGTGACCGGGATCCACTCGATGAGGTTGCAGCGCGCCTCGGGCACGAGCAGGAGGGTGGTCGGGAACGACTCGACCGACGCGAACATGCCGTCGGCCCGGCGCACGCGGGCGGTTCGGGTCACGCCGCCGAGCTGTTCGGAGGCGGCGGCCGGGTCGCGCTGCGCTTGGGCGAACCCCCGTTCGCTGTACGAGCGGCTGGTGGGGTCGTAGAGGTCGAAGATCGACGTGCCGACGAGCTGCCCGGGGTCCCAACCCAGGATCCGCGTGACGCTGGGCGTCACCCAGCGGATCGTGCCGTCGCTCTCGCAGACGAACGAGACCCGCCCGTTGGCGTTGGCCAACGCGGCGGCGACCCCGGGATCGGGGGTCGCCGGAACGAGTGTCATGGCCACAAGATCGGAAGTGCCTGCGGCAAGTTGAGGCTTCGTTGACAGGCCGCATCGGCGCGGTCCGTGGCAGGATCCCGCCATGGCAGCGAAGAAGAAGAAGGGCGGTCGGGTCACCGAGTCGCCGTGGACGGCGAAGCGCACGGTGGCCAAGGGCATCGTGGCCCGGTTCGAGGCGGCGGGCTGGGTGGAGGCCGACGCCGACGACGTGGCGGCCATCAACGCCGGCGAGCTGCACGTGTCGAAGGTGTGCACCTGCGGGCCCGAGGAAGCCGAGCACACGATCGGCCACGCCGCCGGCGAGCACGCCGGAGAGGACCACGCGGTGGTGGTCACGCTGCACGACGGCCCTCCCGTGGCCGTGCTGGTCCGGCCGGCGTCCTAGGCCCGTGGCGACGGTCGACCCCGGGCTGCTGCGCCGCTTCGACACCACCGACCCGGAGTTCCAGCAGGACCCCTACCCGGTGCTCGACGCTCTGAGGGAGGCGGCCCCGATCTTCTGGTACGAGCCCTCGCACCAGTGGATGGTGACGCGCCACGCCGAGGTCCATGCCGCCCTGCGCGACCGGCGCATGGGCCGTGCCTACACGCACCGCTACACGCACGAGCAGTTCGGCCGCGCCGCACCCGACGCCCGATGGGCCGACTTCTGGGAGCACGAGCGGTGGTCCCTCCTCTCGCTGGAGCCGCCGGACCACACGCGCATCCGGTCGCTCATCGCCCGGGCGTTCACGCCGGGATCGGTCACGGCGCTCCGCCCCGACATGGAAGGTCTCGCCGCCGACCGGTTGGCCGCCTGCCGCAGCCGGGGCACGTTCGATCTGATCTCCGACTACGCCCAGCCCTACTCGGTGGCCGTGATCTGCGCGCTGCTCGGCGTGCCCACGGCCGACACCCAGCACCTGCTCGACTGGTCGCACGCCATCGTGCGGATGTACGAGCTCGTCACACCCGAGGCGCAGAAGGCGGCCGCCACCGCGGCGGCGCGGGACTTCATGGCCTACACCCGCGACCTGATCGAGGCGAAGCGCCGCCGGCCCGACGGCTTGCTGGTCTCGCGTCTCGTGCAGGTGGAGGAGGAAGGCGACCGGCTCACGACCGACGAGATCGTCTGCACGGTGATCGTGCTGCTGAACGCGGGCCACGAAGCGACCGTGAACACGCTGGGCAACGGCACCCGGGCGCTGCTGGGCCACCCCGACCAGTGGCGGCGGCTCGTCGACGACTCGGTCGCCCCGGCGGTGGCCGTGGAGGAGATGGTGCGGTGGGATGGGCCGCTGCAGCTCTTCGAGCGCTGGGTGCTCGACGACGGTGTCGAGATCGCCGGCCAGCCGATCGCCGTGGGCGAGGAGATCGCCATGCTGTTCGGCGCGGCCAACCGAGACCCGCGCCGCTTCGGATCGAACGCCGGCGCCTTCGACGTCGGGCGGGGCGACGCCGGCCACGTCGGCTTCGGTGGCGGCATCCACTTCTGCGTGGGCGCCCCGCTGGCCCGGCTCGAGCTCGAGGTGTCGCTCCGGACGCTCGTGGCCGGCATGCCCCGGCTCGAGCTGGTCGAGGAGCCCCGCTACCACGATGCGTTCGCCATCCACGGTCTTCGCCGGCTCCTCGTCCGGCCGACTTGACCGGGTCTGGGACACTGACCCCGTGAGCGAGATCCCGGCCGCAGCCTCACCCGCGCCTGCCGGCGGGTCGATCGTCGGCCGGGCGTCGGTTGCCGTGCCGGTCGCGGTGCTCGCCTCGATCGGGGCCGGGCTCGTGCACGCCGGGGTCATCGGCGCCCACAGCGAGCACGTCACGCTCGCCCGGCTGTTCCTGGTGTCGGCCGTCGCCCAGTTGTCGTTCGGCGTGGCCGCGCTCGTGCGCCCGTCCCGCCTGCTCGTGGTGGCCCTCGCCGCCGCGAACGCGGTGTGCGTCGCCGCGTGGGCGGTGTCCCGCCTCGTCGGCATCTCGTTCATCGGCGGGCTCGAGGTACGCGAGCCGGCCGCGTTCGCCGACACGGCGTGCGCCGCCCTCGGGCTGCTGGCGGTCGGCGCGGCCCTGCTGTGGTGGCGACGCCTCGGCGGCGGTCCCCGGTCGGTCGGGGGCGGGCCGCTGCGCGCGGCCGGGTTCGGCCTCCCCGGCCTCGCCGTCGCGCTCCTGGCGGTGCCGGCGCTGGCGATCGGAAGCACCCACGCCGACGACCACAGCCAGGCGGTGGCCAAACCGTACGACCCTTCGCAACCGATCGACCTCGGCGGCACGGCGGGGGTGTCCTCGAAGCAGCGGAAGCGGGCGGAGGACCTGGTGAAGCGCACACTGGTCGACCTGCCCCACTTCGCCGACCCGGCGGTGGCGCAGGCGGAGGGCTGGCAGTCGATCGGCGACGGGCTCACCGGCTTCGAGCACTACATCAAGTGGTCGCTCATCGACGACGGCGACTTCCTCGACGCCAAGGCCCCCGAGTCGCTCGTGTACCAGGTGACCCCCGCGGGGAAGAAGCTGGTGTCGGCGATGTACATCCTGCCGCCGAGCTACTCGCTCGCCGCCGTGCCCGACGTGGGCGGGCCGCTGACCCAATGGCACATCCACGACAACCTGTGCATGACGCCGATCGGGCCGAACGGTTCGCGTGTCGTCGGCATCACCCGCGCC
>JANPGL010000199.1:0-5159 GCA_031423915.1 Actinomycetes bacterium
CGCGGTGGCCGTCGTTCAATGCCCGATGGCAGACAGCACACACGGTTCGGACCCCGTACGCGGCGACGCCGTCGGACGGTCCCCCGCCGGCGCCGCGACGCGCCCGTGGGCGCTCGGCGTCAGCGCTGGATGTTGACCAGATCGCCGAGCATCTCGTCCGAGGTCGAGATGACGCGACTGTTGGCCTGGAAGCCGCGCTGGGCGAGGACCAGGTTGGTGAACTCGTTGGCCAGGTCGACGTTCGACCCCTCGAGGGACCCGGGCGACAGGGTGCCGAGGGCGCCGGTGCCGGCCCACCCGTAGGACGGCTCGCCCGACGTCAGCGAGGTGGCGAACGTGTCATCGCCCATGCGCAGCAGGCCTTCCTTGTTCGTCACGTTGGCCATGGTGAGCACGCCGTGGATCTTCGTCTGGCCGTTGGCGTACAGCGCGTTGACCGTGCCGTCGGCGCCGAACATGACGCTCACGAGTTCGGCGCCCGCGGCGCCGTCGTGGGTGGGCACGTCGATGCTGGTGGCGCGGTCGTACTGGGTGAGTGGGTGCGTCTCGTCGCCCATGTGGAACGTGATGTCCTGCGAGGCGGCGGCACCGAACACGACGCCGTTGAGAGTGAACGACGCCGGCGTGGTGAGCGCGCCGGTGTTGTCGAAGTTCACCACGGGCGGCGTCGACGGCGTGATGTCGATGACCGTGCCCGTCGCGTCCTTGTACGTGATCTGCGCTTCCCAGTCGCCCGCCGTGGCCTGCTTGGTCATGGTGATCGTGAGCTCGTGGGCGGCGCCCAGCGAGTCGTAGGCCGTCGACGTCGTGATAGCGGTGCCGCCGACCGGGATGCCCTGCTTGATGTTGCCGGCGACGGTCACGTTCTGGGTGGCCTCGGGGGGCAGGGGGCCGGTCGGGATCTGGATCGGGCCGGTGGGGCCGCCCGTCGGGATCTGGCCCGTGTCGTCCACCGTCCAGCCGAGGACGCGGCCGCCGTCGGTCGTGACGAGCGTGCCGCTGGCGTCCCAGTTGAAGCTGCCGTTGCGCGTGAGGAGCTTCTGCCCGCCCCGGTCGACGGCGAAGAAGCCGTCGCCCTGGATGGCGAGATCGGTCTGGCGGCCGGTCATCTGCAGGGCGCCCTGCGTGAACGATGCCACGACGCCGCCGATGCGGGTTCCGAGGCCGATCTGAAGCGGGTTGACGCCACCCTGGGCGCCGGTGGGCAGGCCGCCGCCCCGGATGGTCTGGGCCAACGTCTCGGAGAACGTGGCGCGGGACGACTTGAAGCCCGCGGTGTTGACGTTGGCGATGTTGTTCGAGGTGACGTCCATCATCACCTCGTGGGCGCGGAGGCCGGTGACGGCGCTGTACAGGGCGCGGATCATGTGGGGGTTCCTTCAGGGAGGCGGAGGGTGGGGTGGTGAGGCGGGAACGGAGGGATCAGGCCACGAGGGCCGGTGTACGACGGGTGGCGGCGGCCACGGTGGCGGTGTACGACGACACGGCGGCGACGACCGAGCGCACCGCCGCGCCGGGGTCACCCGATGATGCGTTGCCGGATGACGCGCCGCCGGAGTTCGTGCCGGTGCCCGCTGAGGCGGTGCCGCCCGACGACGTGCTGCTGCCCGACGATGTGGTGCTGCCCGACGACGGGCTGCTACCGGACGACGTGGTGCCGCCCGTCGACGTGGAGCTGCCGGACGGCGTGGTGCTGCCGGTCGACGAGCCCGACGTGGTCGTGCCCGTCGACGTGCCGGCCGGGGCGGCGGCGGCGCCCGTGCCGGCCGAGATGGTCTCGAGCCGGTTGAGCGGCATCTCCTTGCCGGTGTCGAGCGTGAGCACCGGGCCGGTCGCCGTGAAGCGGGCCGACGAGACGATGCCGGTGAGCGCCGTGCCGTTGGCGTCGGTGCCGGTGACGCGCTTGCCCATGATCTCGCCGGCCATGCGGGCCTGCTCGAGCGACGAGCTCGTCGCCTGGGCGGCCTGGATCTTCTGGAGCGCCTCGACCTGGGCGTACGTCGCCACCTGGCCGAGCATCGCCGAGGGATCCGACGGGCTGAACGGGTTCTGGTACTTCAGCTGCGCCGTCAGCAACTTCAGGAACGCGTTCGAGTCGAGCTGACCCAACGCGTTCTGCGTGGACGAGGTCGCGGACGCGGCGGCGGCGGACGTGGAGGAGGAGATGGACTCGGGCATGGCTCGCTCTCAGGAGGACGTGGCGGTGTTCAAGTCGATGGCGAACCGTCGACGGATCCGTGTGCCGCCGTCCCTGGCGGTCATGCGCTCATCGTCGGCATCGCGACGGTTGCGCCTGTCGTTGGCGTCGGCTCCCTGGCGCTCGTATTCAAGGCCGTGCCGACGGATTCCCTCGGCCACGTCGCGTCGCCAGCTGGCGTCGAGGCGGGTGTTGGGGTCTTCGATGACGTCGATGCGCACGGCCTGGCCGTGTACACGCACCGCGACGCGCGTCGTGTCGTCGAGCTCCACCGCGAGGCGCGATGTGAGCGGGGATTGCGCCTGGTCGGCGCGCGTGGCCGCCTCCATGGCGCGTGCGACCGCACCGGACCGCATCACGGTCACGGGGGTGGCCGCCAGGGGCGGTGCCGCGGGTGCGCCGGGGGTCGCGGTCGGTGCACCCGGGTTCGTGGGTGGATCCACGTCGCGTTTGGCGCGCGTCGGTGGTTCGGAGCCGGCGGCAGTGGATCCGCGGCCGGGCGCGTCGTCCGCTCCGGTGCCCGCATCGTCGCCGTCGGCCGGGGTCGACGGCAGCGCGACCCCGACGGTGGCAGGGTCCGTGGCGTGGGTCGGTGCACCCGCCGCGCCCGCCGCTCCGGTCGCGGGAGCGGCCACCGTGACAGCTCCGCCGGTCGAGACGCCCTCGGCCGGCGATGCCGACGATGCCGCAGCGGGCGTCGTTGCGCCGGGCGCGGCGGCCGTCGATGCGTCGGTCGCCGGTGAGCCGTTCTGTGCAGCAGGGTCGACCGGCGTCGCGGCGGCTGCCGATGCGTCGGTCGTTGCGTTCGGCGCAGGTGCGTTCGTGGCGGGCATCGCACCGGCCACGGCAGGCGAGGCCGCCGCGGTCATGGCGGCCGTCGCGGCCACGGTGGTCGCGTCGCCGTTCGAGCCCGGCGCGGCACACTCGACCGCGGCAGGCGTCGCGCCGGCCGGGTCGGCGGCGGTCGCCGACGACGTACCGTCGGCCCGTGCGTCCTGGGCGGGTGCGGCCGCCGCCGCGGCCGATGCGGCGGCGTCGTCGACGCGGTTCGTCACGGGTCGCTCGGGCGGCCGTTCGGGGCGGTCGGCACGCGCCGTGCGCTTGCCCCCCAACCGGGCGGTGGCCCGCGCGGCGCGGACCTCGTCGTCGCCGGACGGTGGTCGTCGGTCGGGTCGGTCGACGGCGGACCGTCTCCGCCCGCCGGTACGCGATTCGGTGGTCGGCGCGGCCTCGCGACGCCGGGCCTCGAGCAGACGGCCGAAGTCGGCGCTGCTCGGCGCCGCACCGACGGTGCCGGCGCCGCCGCCCGCCCGCTCGGTGCCGATGGCGAAGGGGATGGTGGTACGCATCAGTACAGCTCCCGTCCGGTGATGATCCGGTACTTGTCGGCGACGGCCTTGGCGTAACCAGCGCCCGGCGTGCGCCCTTCGGCGAGGCCCTGCTTCAGCCCGTTGGGGCCGACGTTGTAGGCGGCGAGGGCATGGTCGACGCGGCTGAACTCCTCGATGAGACCGGCGAGCATCCGTGCCGATCCGTCGACGTTCTGCGCCGGGTCGCGGGGGTCGACGCGCAGGCTGCGCGCCGTTCCCGGCATGAGCTGCGCGAGCCCGATGGCGCCGGCAGGGGACACGGCGTCGGGCTGGAACGAGCTCTCGACCCACACGACGGCGGTCAGGAGGTCGGGGTCGACACCCTCCTTGGTGGCCGTCTTGCGGATCATGTCGGCGTAGGGCGCGGCGGCGTCGGGAAGCGGGTTCCGCTTCGTCGGCAGCGCGGTGGTGACCGCGGCCGTGACCGCCCGACGCGCGGCCACGACGGCGGCGGCGGACGGGGCGGCGCCTGCGGGCGTGCTCGTCGTGGTGGCCGCGGGCGCAACCGTGGCGACCTTGGTGGCGGCCGTGCGCGTGGCGAGAGCGCCGGCGAACCGGCCGGCGGCGGCGGGCGGCTGGCGCAGCGTGGCGATGCGGCCCATCAGTTCGGTGACCGCGGACGGCGTCATGCGGACCTCCCGTGGCGTGCGGCGACGGACTCGTCGAGGGTTCGTTGTCCAGCGCGTTGCTCCTCGAGGCGCACGGCGGCCTCGCGTCGCTCGGCGAGTCGTTCGGCCATCATGCGGGCGGCCCGCGCCTGGGCCGCCTCCCGGCGGGCGTTGCCCAGCGCCACGGAGGCGCGAGCGGCCACCTCGGACGCGGTCTGCGCGGCCGACATGAGCGCGGCGGCCGAGCCGGCGCTGGCGGCGAGTGCAGCGCCGTTCAACTGGCCGGACGCGCCTGTGGCAGGGTGCACGTGGGTGCGTTCGTGCGCCTCGACGGCGCGGCGGGCGGCATCGATGGCTCGGCTCTCGGCGAGGGCGACGCGGCCGGCCGCCTGGTCCTCGGCGATCTGGCGGACGCGCACGACGACGCGGGCCCGGCTCATCGCCTGGCCCCGGCGGGATCGGGCGTGGTGGCCATGATGCGGGCCAGCGTCTGGAACGTGGCGTCGATGGGCGACACGTCGTCGACGTGCTGGCGGCACAGGTCGATCAGCGCGGGCGCCAGGGCCAGGCCGCGGTCGGCGTCGGGGTTGGTGCCGGGAACGTATGCGCCGACCTCGACCAGGTCGCGCACCGATTCGGCGGCGGCGAGGGCGGCGCGACCCTGGCGGGCCAGCTCGACGACCTCGGGGGGCAGCACCTTGCTGGCCAGACGGGACACGCTGGCGAGGGGATCGACGGCGGGGTAGCGACCGGCGAGCGCCAAGCGACGATCGAGCACGATGTGGCCATCGAGGATGCCTCGGACGGTGTCGGCGATCGGGTCGTTGTGATCGTCGCCGTCGACGAGGACGGTGTAGATGGCGGTGATCGTGCCGTGCTCGCGAGGGCCGGTGCGTTCGAGCAAACGGGGGAGCGCGGCGAACACCGACGGGGTGAAGCCGCGGGCCGCGGGCGGCTCGCCGGCGGCGAGGCCGATCTCGCGCT
>JANPGL010000200.1:0-11016 GCA_031423915.1 Actinomycetes bacterium
CGTCGGCATACAGACGCTGTTCTCCAGCCACGGCTGGCCGGGCATGACGGACGGGCAGGTGTACCGCGAGGACACCCGGCTGGCGCTGCTGGCCGAGGACCTCGGGTTCGACTGCGTGTGGGCCGTGGAGCACCACTTCTACGACTACTCGTTCTGCCCCGACAACACCGAGTGCTGGCCTCGATCGCCGGCCGCACCAACCGCATCGACGTCGGCACCGCCGCCATCATCATGCCGTGGAACGAACCGTTGCGGGTGGCCGAGAAGGTGGCCCTGCTGGACCACATCGCCGACGGGCGCGTCCGCCTGGGCATGGGTCGCGGGCTGAGCAGGCGGGAGTACGGCCACTTCCGCGGCATCGAGATGGACGAGTCGCGCGACCGCTTCGACGAGGGTTCGGCCATGGTGGTGGCGGCCCTGGAGTCCGGCTTCATCGAAGGCGACGGGCCGTACTACCCGCAGCCCCGTACGGCCATCCTCCCGGCACCCGAGCGCTCGTTCGCCGGCCGGACGTACGCCGTGGCGACCTCCGAGGACTCCGTCGAGGCGGCGGCGCGCCTGAAGGCCGCCATGGTGATGTTCGCCGACCGCTCGTGGAAGAGCCGCCTGCCGTCGATCGAGCGGTGGCGCACGCTCTACCGCGAGTTCAACGCCGCCGAGCCGCCGCCGCCCCTCATCTGCGACTTCGTGTACTGCCACCCCGACGCCGACGTGGCCGCGTCACGGGGGCCGGGGTACATCGCCACCTACCTCGAGAGCGTGCTCGAGCACTACGAGATCATGGGCGACCACTTCCAGGGCATGAAGGGCTACGACGCCTACGCCAGCGCAGCCGGCGCACTCCGACGCATGGGTGAGTCGGGCTTCCTCAACGGCTTCCTCGACGCCACCGCGCACGGCACACCCGAGCAGGTGATCGCCAAGTACCGGGCCCGCTGGGAGCTGCTCGGCCCGTTCGAGGCGGCGCCCGCCTTCCGCTTCGGTGGCATCCCGATCGAGGAGGCCGAGGCCAGCATGCGCCTGTTCGCCGCCGAGGTCCTCCCCGTGCTCAAGTCCTGGAGCTGACCGTGGATCTCGGGCTGCGCGGGCGCGTCGTCGTGGTCACCGGCGGCGCCTCCAACATCGGGCGGGCCATCTCGTTCGAGTTCGCCCGTGAAGGCGCCACGGTCGCGCTGTTCGACCGCGACGCCGTGATGGCCGAACGAACCGCCGCCGAGATCCGCGCCGACGGCGGCACGGTGGCCCACTACGTCGTCGATCTCACCGACACGGACGCCACGGCGGCCGCCGTCACGGCCGTCGAGGCCGACCAGGGACCGGTGGCCGTGCTCGTGAACAACGTCGGCTGGAACGGGCGGGCCCAGTTCTTCCTCGACCTGCCTCCCGAACGGTGGGAACAGGCCTACCGGCTCAACCTGCTGCCCACGTTCAACGCCACTCGCGCCGCCCTGCCGAAGATGGTGGAGCGGCGTGACGGTTCGATCGTGTCGATCTCGAGCGATGCCGGCTTCGGCGAGTTCCGCATGGGCGACTACGGCCCGATGAAGGCCGGGGTGATGGCCTTCATGCGCACCATCGCCAAGGAGTACGGCCGCTACGGCATCCGCGCCAACAGCGTGTGCCCCGGACTCGTGCTCCCGAACCCCGAGGACATCGGGCCCGAGAGCCTGTGGCAGCAGGACATCGGCATGGGCGAGCGCGAGGTGGCCAACATCACCTCGGGGATCCCGTTGCGCCGGCGATCGGAGGCCGTGGACATCGCCTGGGCCGTCGTCATGCTGTCGTCCGCCCAGGCCCGCCAGCTCACTGGACAGGTGCTCAGCGTGTCCGGTGGCTTCGCCATGCCACGCTGAGAACCGGAGGATGACAGATGCGCCACGAACGACAGGTCGAACTGCTGCAACGGGTCGCCGACGCTGGCGACCACCTCCGCGGGCTCCAGGCGCCCGCCAGCGTCACGAGTCCGGCGAGCCGCTACGCCGACGTCGCCTGGTTCGAGCGCGAACGCCAGCTCCTGTTCCGCGACGGGCCGGTCTTCTTCGGGCTCAGCGTCGAGCTCGCCGAGCCCGGGGCGTTCCGTTCCGAGACCGTGGGCGGCGTGCCCCTCACCGTCGTACGGCAGGCCGACGGCAGCCTGCGCGCGCTGGTGAACATCTGTCGCCACCGCGGCGCACCCGTCGCACCCCAGGACACGACGGGCGAGGGCGCCCGGGCGTTCACGTGCCCCTACCACGGCTGGGTCTACGGCCCGGATGGCGCGCTCAAGGGTCGGCCGCAGTCGGCCGGCGCGTTCGACGACGTCGCCCACGCGTGCGACCTCCACCAGGTGGCCATCGCCGAACGTCACGGGTTGATCTTCGTCAGGCCCGGCGGTACCGAGCCGATCGACGTCGACTCGTTCCTCTCGGGCGCGCAGCGCGACCTGGCCGACTTCGACCTCGGTTCGTACGTGCACGTCCAGTCGCGCACGCACACGTGGAAGATGAACTGGAAGCTCGTCCTCGACACGTTCACGGAGAGCTACCACATCCGCACGCTGCACCGCGAGAGCCTGCTGCCGCGGTTCAACTCCGACTGCACGATCTTCGATGCCTTCGGCCGCCACTGCCTGTCGATCGGGCTGCGGGCCGACGTCCTCGACGAGACCCGCAAACCCGTCGAGGAGTGGTCGCTCCTCCCCTACGGCACGATCCAGTACTTCCTGGTGCCGAGCGGAATCGTCGTGCACCAGCTCGACCACATCGAGACGTGGAGGATCGAACCGCTCGACGTGCGCACGTGCCGGCTGACCACGTCGATCTTCGCCCCCACGGCGCCGGAGACCGACAAGGCGCTCAACCACTGGGTGAAGAACCTCGACCTGCTGCTGAAGGTGACGGGCACCGAAGACTTCCCGCTGATGGAGAAGATCCAGGCCAACCTCGACTCGGGCGCGCTGCCCGAGCTCGTGTACGGCCGAAACGAGCCCCCGCTGATCCACTACCACCGCGAGGTCGACCGGCTGATCGGCGCCTGACGTTCCGAGAGGTGGGACGGCACCGACCGGCGGCGCTCCGCTCTGATCAGGCGCCGGGATTGGCGGCGACGTCGTCGAAGCGTCCGACGGGACGTCGGGCTCGGTAGGCGTCGACGACCGGGGCCAACTCGTCGGGGCTGGCGCCGTGGAGGATCACGCCGTCGGCACCGAGATCGAACTGGTGCTGGACGGCGTCGACGCACTGGTCGGGCGTGCCCGTGGCGGACGCCTCGAACCACTCCTCGGGAAGAAGCGTGGCGATGTGCTCGAGCTGCGCCGTCGTGCCGACCGCGTCGATCGCGGCCGTGAACGACCGCACCACGTCGTCGGCCCGGAAGCGAGCGAGCACCGCCGGGTCCCAGCCGTTGGTCGACACCATCAGGTCGCCGTAGCCCTGCAGGTACGTCGACAGACGACCGATCGTCTTCTTCAGCCGGAGCGGTTCGGGCAAGTGGTCACCGATCGTGGCGAAGCACGACCAGACGCGCACGGTGGCGGGGTCGCGACCGGCACGCTCGGCCGACTCCTTCACGATCCGCACACAACGCGTGAGGGTCTCGTCGGTGAAGTAGGTGTGCAACAGCACGGCGTCGAAGGCCCGGCCGCCGAGGGCGAGCGAGTTCGGGCCGAACGCCGACACGGCCAAAGGGATCCGACGCTCGACGCCGGGCTGCACGGTGAGCACGGGGAAGGAACCGGCCGGACCGTCGTGGCCACGGATCACCTCGCCCCGCCAGAGGCGGCGCATCAGCCCGGCGAAGTCCTCCATCTGTGCGGTCGTCACGTGGGGCAGGCCCATGGCGTTGAACATGCGGTCGATGCCGCGCCCGAGACCGAGGCAGAATCGGCCACCCGACAGGTCGTGCATCGTCGTGGCGTACGCCGCCGTCACGGTGGGGTGGCGGGTGTTGTGGTTCGTCACTCCCGTGGCGATGCCGATGCGCTCCGAGACCGCGGCCGTCGCCCCCGACAGGGTGGCGATCTCCTTGATGTTCAGCCGCTCCGAGATCCACGCCGAGCCGATGCCCATGGCCTCGGCGGCACGGACCTTGTCGAGCAGCGGACGCGGCGACGGAGGCCCGCCCGCCAGCGCGTAGAAGCCCAGCTCGTTCATGGGTGGGTGGAGGGTGGTCGTCACGCCGGCGATCATGCTGACCCGGCTGCGCCGACGCAACTGCGCCGTCCGCGCACGACCGCCACGGCGCGCCGCACGTCCACAGGTCGTACGCTCGGCGGGGATCGCCGCGTCGCGGCAGAGGGGGGTGGGTTCGTGGAGCCAGCAGAAGGTGCACGCTCGTTCGCGACATCGGGCGAGGCGTACGACGCGTTCATGGGAAGGTACTCACGACCTTTGGCGACGGTGTTCGCCGACGCCGCCGGCGTCGTCGCCGGGCAGACGGTCCTGGACGTCGGCTGTGGCCCGGGCGCGCTGACCGAGGTGCTCGTCGAGCGGCTCGGGCGGGACCACGTCCGGGCGTGCGACCCGTCACCGCCGTTCGTGGAGGCGTGCCGAGCTCGCGTCCCCGGCGTCGACGTCCGGGCGGGACGGGCCGAGTCCATCCCGTTCGACGACGGAGCGTTCGACACCGCGCTGGCGCAACTCGTGCTGCACTTCGTCTCCGAGCCCGCAACGGCGGCGGGCGAGCTGCGCCGCGTGCTCCGCCCCGGTGGTGTGGCCGCCGCCTGCGTGTGGGACTTCGAAGGTGGCATGGAGATGCTGCGGGCGTTCTGGGATGCGGCGGTGTCGGTCGTGCCGGATGCGCCCGACGAGGCCCACACCCTTCGCTTCGGTCGCCACGGCGAGATCGCCGAACTGCTGTCGGACGCCGGCTTCGAGCACATCGAGGAGACGACGCTCGACGTCGCGTCCACCTACAACGGCTTCGACGAGCTCTGGGCCGGCTTCCTCGCCGGCATCGGACCGGCCGGGTCGTTCCTGGTGTCGTTGGGCGACGAGCCGCGCCAGGCCATCCGGTCGCAGCTGTTCCGCATCGTCGGCTCGCCGGCGGGGCCCTTCACGCTCGGCGCCGTGGCCCGCTGCGCACGGGGAACCGCGCCGCGCTGAACCGGCGCGGCGTCACGTGAACGTGCAGGTGCCACCGTCGAGGACGAGGCGGTCGCCGCCGGCGTACGTCTGGAACGCGGCGGAGCCCGAGCCGGTGCGCCACATCCTGACCGTGAGCGCCTCGCCCGGGAACACGGGCGAGGCGAAGCGGGCGTCCATCGACGCGAAGCGGACCGGGTCCCCGCCGCACAGGCCGTGCAGGAGGGCGCGAGCGGTGAACCCGTAGGTGCACAGCCCGTGCAGGATCGGCTTGGGGAACCCGCCCCGTGCCGCGAAGTCGGGGTCGCTGTGGAGCGGGTTCCGGTCGCCGTTGAGCCGGTACAACAACGCCTGGTCGGTGCGGGTCGTGTACGTGACGGCGACGTCGGGTTCCCGATCGGGGGCGCCCTGCTTGGCCGCCGACGGCCCCCGATCGCCGCCCCAGCCCCCCTCCCCGCGGAAGAAGAGGCTCGAGCGGTTCGTGAACAGCGGCTCCCCCGAGTCGGCCAGCACCGTCTCGGACGACATGTCGACGACGGCGGCGGCGCCTTTGTCCCACACGCCCGTGATCCTGCCGGTGGTCCGCAAGCGGCCTTCGGTCGGGATCGGTCGGTGCAGGGTGAAGCCTTGCGAACCGTGCAGCATCTTCGTGAGGTCGGGCGTGCCGAGCGCGCCGATGTCGAGACCCCCGGCCTGGAGCACGACCGCCATCGAGGGCAGCACGTGCTGCACTGCGCCCTTGGTGTTCTCGGTGGTGAACTCGAGCTCGGCCCCGGTGGGGTCCTCCATGCCCGCGCCCACGCCGAGGGCGTAGAGGAGGCAGTCCTTCGAGTCCCACGACCGCTCCCGCGGTTCGCTCACGGTTCCGATCGCATCAGGGTTGATCGCCATCACGTCGTTCTAGCCGACCCGGGCGGGGTCCTTCGTCCGCACCGGCGGACTAGCCGATCACGTACGCCGGGCCGAGCACGCGAGCGGCGCGTTGGAGCGAGTGGCTCACCTCGGCGAGCCAGTCCGATTCCCCACGTTGGTCGTCGCCCACCGCGGCGCACCAGCGTCGGTAGATCTCGACGGCGAGCTGCTCCGCGCCCGCTGCGGCGCCGGCGTCGCTGAGGGGCGCGGGCGGCTCGCCGTTGATCGACTCGCGCACCCATGCACTGAAGATCTCGCTCGACATCGTGCCACCTCGCTCCACTCGTGGATGCGGGTCGCCGGGGTCCGGAGCAACGCCGTCGTGCCGACCCGATCGGCTCACCCCGGGGACGACGACACGACGGTACCACGGCGCGGCGGCGATGAAACCGGGCCGACGGATGGCGACGAAGCTCGTCAGAAGACGGGGTGGATTCCCGTTTCGCCCACCCCGCGAGTGGACAGTCCCCTCCGATGCGGCGCTCCCGTCGAGCGCAGTCAACGCCCCGCTGCACGGCGGTCGCCCGTAGCGACCGCGCACGATCACAGCCGGTTCCCGTCTCGTTCCCGGACAACTCGCAACCGGCGCCAGGACGCTCGATCGGGCGGACCTCCCGCCCATCGAAGGAGAGCCGTCATGCCGTACGCATCGCACACCATCACCGCCGTCACGCTGGCCGACCGGGGGTTCGGGCGCATGGGTGGCCACATGGACGGCCGCTGGGGTCCGGGCCTGTTCGGCCTGCTCTGCCTGTTCCTCCTGGCGACGGGCATCGCCACGGTCGCCGTCGTCCTGGCGCGGTCCCGGCGCGACCGGCCGTCGGCACCCCCGAACCCGGCCCTCGCTGCCGCGGCCGCGCCGCCGATGGCCGCGTCGACCCCGGCATCGTCGACGGTCGATCCCGCCCTGGCCCACCTCCGTCTCCGTTACGCCCGCGGCGAGGTCACCCCGGAGGAGTTCCGCCGGGTGTCGACCGATCTCGGGGCGCCGGTCGCCGACACGCCGCCGGAGGTACCTCCTACGGCGTGACCCGCCGGGGTACCGGCACGGGTGGCTACGCGGCCCGGTCGAGCGACCGCGGCGCCACCGGTGGCACCTCGTCGAGCGGCACGACCGTGCCGGCCCTTGCCGGTAGGGTCGCCGCTCGGTGCGTCAACAGCATGATGGTCGAACCCAGCCACGGGCCGGCGAACAGCGCCGGCAAGATGGCGATGAGGGGCGCCGCCGGCCAACCGGCGCCGGGCAGCGCGATCAACAACGAGATGGCGTACACCGCGGGGATGCCGATGAGCACACCGCGCCGCACCATGCGGCCGACGGTGGCATCGTCGAGCTCGTCGTCGGCGGTGGACGGGGACGGTCCGTGCGTGGGCATGAGCGCTCCTTGCGTCGGTCGTTCTCGTTGCCGGGGTCTCGAGCGAACGGATACCGCCGGGCCGTACCCACTCCGGCCGCATTCCGAACCTCGGTCTCCGCGGTACGGTCGTCCCATGGCTGCGGCGAAGGCTCCGGCGACCGAGGTGCGCGTCGGCGAACACACCGTTCGCGTGTCGAACCCGGACCGCGTCTACTTCCCCGAGGTCGGTCTGACGAAGCTGGATCTCGTCCACTACTACGTGGCGGTCGGCGACGGCATCGTCAACGCACTGCGGGCGCGCCCGTGCATGCTGCATCGCTTCCCCAAGGGCATCACCGGTGCCAAGGTCCACCAGAAGCGCGTACCGGCCGGTGCACCGTCGTGGGTCGAGACGGTGCGGCTCCACTTCCCGCGCTACGGGCTCCACGCCGACGAGCTCTGCGTCACCGAACTGGCGCAGGTGATCTGGGCCGTTCAGATGTCGACGGTGGAGTTCCACCCGTGGAACTCCCGACGTGCAGACACGGAACGCCCCGACGAGTGGCGCATCGACCTCGATCCCATGCCCGCGTGCTCGTTCGACACGGTGCGACGCGTGGCCACCGTGGCCCACGAGGTGCTCGACGAGCTCGGCGCTGTCGGCTTCCCGAAGACGTCGGGCGGCCGGGGGCTGCACGTCTACGTGCGCATCCCGCCCGACCATGGCTTCGCCGACGTGCGGCGCGCCGCGCTGGCCTTCGCACGAGAGGTCGAGCGGCGGTGCCCCGCCGACGCCACGACGACCTGGTGGCGCAAGGACCGCGATCCCCGCGCTGTCTTCATCGACTACAACCAGAACGCCCGGGACCACACGATGGCAGCGGCGTACTCCGTGCGGGGATTTCCCGACGCTCGGGTCTCGGGGCCGATCGAGTGGGCCGAGGTGGCCTCGGTCGACCCGGCCGACCTCACGGTGCTGACGATGCCCGAGCGTGTCGCCCGTCTCGGCGATCTGCACGCCACCATCGACGACCACACCTTTTCCATCGGGACGCTCCTGGACTGGGCCGATCGCGACGAGCGCGACGGCGAGGCGGCCCCGCCGCCCGACAGCGACACCGACGACGGCTCCTGACGCCGGAACCGACGGTCAGCCCCGCGCGCCGTCTGCCTCGATGCGGGCGAACCGCTCGGCCACGACCGGCAGATACTCCGGGTGGGTGACGACCCAGAACCGCCCGGTGCGCACGGCGTCGAACACCTTGCCGGCCACGATGGCCGGATCGATGCCCTGCGCTTTCAGCGCGTCGGTGATCTCCTGGTTGGCGGCGCGGGCCGCGGTCTTGCGCTGCTCGTTGCGCAGCTCGGCCGGACGGTTCCGCTGACTGGTGAAGATGTTGGTCCGCACCAGACCCGGGCACAGCACGCTGACCCCGACGTTCGATCCCTCTGCGGCCAGCTCGGCCGCCAACGTCTCGCTGATCGCCACCACGCCGTACTTGG
Source organism: Actinomycetes bacterium (assembly GCA_031423915.1). Classification (GTDB taxonomy): domain Bacteria; phylum Actinomycetota; class Acidimicrobiia; order Acidimicrobiales; family Ilumatobacteraceae; genus JANMAT01. Next base: position 8,813 of record JANPGL010000200.1, read on the forward strand.
CCGCGTTGTACGGCCCGATCCCTGGGCCCGCCACGAGGCCGGCGATCGACGCCGTGTTCACGATGTGCCCGCCATCGGCGTTGCCGAGCAGGTGGGGCAGGAAGGAGTGGACCCCGTGGATCACGCCCCACAGGCTCACGTCGATGACCCACTTCCAGTCCTTCAACGTCAGGTCCTTGATCTGCCCGCCGCCACCAACGCCGGCGTTGTTGCAGACGACGTGCACCGCGCCGAAGCGCTCGATCGTCGCCCGGGCCAACTCGGCCACGCTGTCGGCATCGGTCACGTCGGTACGGATGCCCACGACGCCCAGCTCGGCCGCCGTAGCCGCCAGCGCTTCCTGTTCCACGTCGGCGATGACCACGTGCATCCCCTCGGCGGCGAAGCGCGCCGCCATCGCCCGCCCGATCCCCGACGCGCCGCCCGTGACGACCGCGACCTTCCACCGAACATCGTCCATGACCGGCAACGTAGTCAGCGGGCGGCCCCGGTCCCCAGCCCGCGCTTCAGCCCGCCGTGGCCCGGGTCAGCTCGAGCCAGGTGACGCCGACGTCGACCGGGACCTCCGCACCGGTTCGAGCCTCGAAGAACCGGAAGGGCGAGTAGGGCGTGGCCCGGGACCACACCGCCTCGACGGCCCGCCCATCGCGGTGCACGATGGCCGATCCCGTGCCGACCGAGACGGCGTCGGGTGACCGGGCATCGGCGACGGACGGCAGGTAGGTCACCGACAGCACCGCGACCGTGTTCGCCGTGAGCGCGACGCCGGTCATGGTCTGGTGCGGTTCGTCGTCCTGCCATCGACGGTAGACACCGGCGCCAGCATCCCACTGCCAGCGCACGGCCACGCCGTCCATCGCCACCTCGAACGCGGTGTCGGGCACGACCGAAGCTCCGGCCGGCGCCGTCCAGCCGGCGTCGATCCGCCACAGCGAACGCGCCGGCCCGGCCGTCGCCGCAGTGTCGTGGGCGCACACGGGGTCGAGCAGCAGGTTGTGCGGGCCCGGCTTGTCGGGACTTCGCGAGTAGCACGGCGAGGCGCGCTGGGCCCCCAGGTCGGCGATCACGCCGGCCGCGTCGGCGGCGCCGGCCCACTGGAGGACGCCGTCGTTGGCGCCGGAGTAGGCGAAGATCGGCCGGTTCATCGCGGCCAGCAGATCGAAGTCCTCGGTACGGGCCGAACGGACGGGCCCGATCGTCTCGGGCAACCGGGACTGGAAGAGGGCGATGAAGCGACTGATGCCCTCGACGTCGAGTTCGACCACGGCGTCCGCCTCCTCCAGCCCCCACTGGGGACGGGCCGTGGCGTAGTTGTCGATCTTCACCGCCAGGATGGGTCGGGCCGCCCCCACGGCGTCGGTCGCTCGACCGGTGAGGGCCGACACGTCGACGAGCGCGGGGAGTGCCTGGTACGGCGGCCACGTGCGGCTGCCGTCGGCGGCGATGCCCGCGCCCGTGTCGGTCACCGTGCCGGTGCGGGTGTCGACGCGGCGGTTCGGGAACGAGCTGATGCCGGCCCCGGCGACACCGTTGACGTCCACGATCAACGCCACGGGCTGGGAGGTGAACACGCAGACGTCACCCTGGTCGTCGGCCTGCACCACGAGCCGGTTCGACGCCACCGCCGACACCGAGCCGTCGACGTTCAGGTCCGAGCGGCTGATGGCGCCGACGGCATCGGTCGGTATGCCGTCGTCGCAGCCGTAGGCGGTGAGGTAGCCGCCGTTGGTGGCACGGTCGACCGTGAGCTGCCCGAGCACCGTCTTGCGACCGGCGGCTTCGGGCACCTCCACGCGCGTCACGCTCCCCGCCCCGATGCGCACGGCCGCGGAGGCGCGGGAGTCCGTGCGCCGGTTCGGGAACGCGACGATGCCCACGTCGGTGACGCCATTCACGTCGACCACGACGAACAGTGGGGTCAACGCGTAGAAGCAGACGTCCCCGTTCGCGTCGGCCTGCACGACGAGCCGGTTCGACGCCACACCGGCGGCGCGGCGCGTGTAGTTCAGGTCGGACCGGGACACGCGCCCCGACGGGTCGACCGGGAGCCCGTCGGCGCAGCCGAAGGCGGTGACGAAGCCCGGGGCGCGGGCACCGTCGACGGTCAGCTGACCGACCACGGCCCGGCCGCCTCGCGCCTCGGGCACGTTGATGCGAACGGTCCCGCCCGCGGCGACGAGCGGTTCCCCGCGCGTATCGGTCCG